>CAVGIV010000005.1:0-62452 GCA_963629395.1 Paludibacteraceae bacterium
ATTGGCAGGCGGCCAAGGCGCGAAGCGCCTCTGGCCAGCCACATCGAGGTTTTCTGAATGCGAGGAGAAAATGCCATCGGGCATTTTCGAGTATCAAAATCGAGATGGGGCTGAATAGTTACGCAAGTGTATGGTTGACACGGTGGCATACATGAGCACCACCCATTTCCATGGGCTGTCCCGTGGCAGTGCCATGGAAGATTCTGCATCACTGGACGGAAGCAGCATAGGTGCGATAAAATGAGGCGTTATGAGTGTTCAGTACGTATAACGCTTCGATATCAGCTATGGGAGAGTAATTCCATGGCATGGTAATTGCATTTGGATTTGGAAGAAGGTAATGAAAAGTGTCCAGAAAGAAGAAAAAACGCCAGAAGACGACGAGCGGCAATAAACCGGTACAGAAAACTCCAAAGGCCCATGCTGAGGGTGCTTTGGCAGAGGGTAAGGAGCAGCAGGAAGCCGCTTTAGAAGACATCATTCTGGAAGAGGTTGTTCTTCCGGAGCTTCCGCCGCTGGAAAAGGCCCCGGAGGAATCTCCTACAGAAGAGGAGGAGTGCACAGAGGAGTCAGCGGCAGACATAGAGGAACGTGCAGAAGAGCCGGAAGAAGACGCCAAAGAGAATTCGAAAGAGGCTGTGGCGGCAGAAGAGCGCAGTGACGAGGAGTCATCGGCGGGGCCGGAAGAGAAGGCCGAAGAGCCGGAGGAAGCGGTTACACTTGGCTGGGAGGATTCCGGATCGCAGACAGATGAGAAGGAAGGAATTATCCAGAAGCTTCAGGAACTTCTGTCGGTGATTGGGAAGAAGGTGACTGAGCTGTGGAAGACATTCCGCGGCTGGAAGCTGTGGCAGCAGGTGGCCGTGTGGGTCCTTGTTGCAGTACTGGCAGTCGGACTGGCCGGCTATGGATATTTTCATAGTAAATACCGGCTCATGCAGATCAGCGACGGCGATTTCTCAAGCAATGAGATCTCTGCTGAGGGGGATACCCAGGATCAGCTGGAGAACGATGAGCTGCAGTCCAGAAAGGACTCCGGACAGCTGGAGGACGCCGATGCCATTGAGGCAACCGGCGAGGTGGAATCCGACCAGAGCGTGTTCAATATCCTTTTGATCGGCACGGATGACCGGACGACGAAGTTCAGCGATAATGCAAGAGGAGATACCTGCATTCTGCTGTCCATCAATCGGGAGACCAATCAGATCCATTTGGTGAGCTTTGAAAGAGCCATCGGTGTAAAAATCCCCTATGGAGAGTATGAAGGGCAGTGGGACTGGCTTACGCATATGTTCTGGTACGGCGGTCCGCGCATGATGACGCAGGTGATCCGTGATAATTTCAAAATTGATGTCACCAAGTACATCCGTGTAAACATTCATACCTTTATGGAGCTGGTCGATTCCGTCGGCGGCGTAGATATTGACATGACGGAAGCGGAGTGCAACAACATCAACCATCCGGAAGGGACCTTCACGGCCGGAAATATTAAGGGAATGCACGTGGAAGACACTGTGCAGCAGGACCTCGTGCCTGGCGTTAATCACTTAAATGGTGCAACGGCTATGTGCTACGCAAGACTTCGCGCCATCGATGATGACTGGCACCGCGTGGAGCGGCAGAGGAAGGTCATCCTGGCTGCCGTACAGAATTTAAAGAAGCTTTCCGTCACCGAGCTGGATGAGCTGCTGAATAATGTGCTGCCGCTGATCCAGACAAACCTTACTGAGACGGATATTGCAAGCCTTCTGCCGGAGGCGGGAACATTTGTCAACATGGACTATGACACCATCACCTTCCCGCTCAAGCGTACGTATGGTCTGATGGACGGTATGTGCAGCCGCAAGGTTCTGGCTCTGGATTTTGAGACCAACTCGCAGGAGCTGCAGAGCTTCCTGTACGGAGAGACAACAGCTGAGGAACTGACGACCAAATACGAATCTACGGATTCCAGCACTTATTCGTATAAGAATTCCGAGTCCTACCAGCAGAACTATGAAGATGCGGAGTCACTTGTCGGCAAGAGCACCTACGTTCAGACCACCGGCAAATCCAAGCCGTCTCTGGTTGGATCCGGTTCGTCTTCAGCAACCGGCAGCAATGCGCAGACCGGTACGGATCCGGCAGCGGCAGCGGGCGGGGATGCAGGCATCGCAGAGGATGCGGTGTCGGAGACCGGAGCAGAAGAGCCGGCGACGCAGACGGCTGCCGCAGCGGTGTCCGCAGACAGTTCGGCTTCAGATACTGCGGCGTCGGATCTGGGCGTTGTGGAATCGACCACGACCGATCCTGCCACCGGTGTGGTAACGATAACCTATTACAATGCAGCAACCGGCAAAAGAACGGCTGTTGCAGCCAATACGGCGACCGGTGCAGCTACTGTGACGGTCAGTGATTCGGAAACCGGTACAACCGCAACCGCCCATGTGGAGAACGGTACAGTGTCGACCGATGTTACGACGCAGGATGCAGCCGCTGCTGCACAGGCGGGAGCTGCAGACGCAGCCTCTGCCGAGACAAATGCAGCTGCGGGACAATTGAATAATTGATAGAGAAGGGACTACCGGCCAGAAGAAACTGGCTGGTGGTCCTTTTTTACAGAATGCTGTGTTCAGAGCAAGAGGTTTCATATTTTTTTTACTTGCATAAACTGGAATACATGCTATCCTTTCAATGTTATGACCGTCGGTCAATAATTTGAGAAAACGTTGATGAAGGCGTTTCCATTGCCAGATTTACGCTGCAAATCCGTGCGATCCGTCGGAGGCATCAGAGGAGGAATTATGGAAGAGAAAAAGAGTGCTGGGAATTCTGCGATGCTGCGAGTGGCATCCTTTATCGTAGATAAACGGATGCTTTTCTTTTTGATTTACATCATTGCGATCATCTTTTCGCTGTTTTCTGCCAGCTGGGTAAAGGTTAATAACGATCTTGCGGACTATCTTCCGGAGACGACCGAGACCAAGCAGGGCCTGGAGGTGATGGATAAGGAATTTGTTACCTTTGGCACGGCGAAGATCATGGTGGCGAACATCTCCTACCAGGATGCCAAGAGCCTGCAGAGCCGTATCGAGGATATGGACGGTGTCTCGCAGGTTACCTTCACGGACGAGGATGCAGAGCAGGCAGACTTTGTGAAGCATTACAACAATGGCTCGGCACTCTACAGCATAACCTTCTCCTATGATGAAAACGATGACCGGGCCCTGGAAAGTCTGGAGAATGTCAAGAACGAGCTTTCCAGCTACGACATCTATGTAAAGACGAGTCTTGGTAATCAGCAGGCGGAGATCATTCAGGAAGAAATCAACAAGATCATGGTTCTGGTAGCCGTGGTTGTGGTGTCTGTACTGCTGCTCACCAGTGAGTCCTACGGCGAAATCCCTGTCCTTTTGCTGACCTTCGGTTCCTCCATGCTGCTGAACTCCGGAACCAATTTCCTGCTGGGGACGATTTCCTTTGTCTCCAATTCTGTGTCATCCATTCTTCAGCTGGCGCTGTCGGTCGACTATGCCATTATTTTCTGCAACCGTTACAAGGAAGAGCTGAAGGACTATGACGTACACGATGCAGTTGTAGTGGCCTTGTCCAAATCCATTCCGGAAATCTGCTCCAGCTCTCTGACTACAATATCCGGACTGATGGCCATGATCTTCATGCAGTACCGCATTGGCGCTGACCTTGGTGTTGTACTGATCAAGGCCATTCTCCTCAGCCTTCTTTCTGTATTTACGCTGATGCCGGGACTGCTTGTTCTGTTCTCAGGCGCGATGGCCAGGACGCAGCATAAGAGCTTTGTTCCGAAAATCAGTGCGATTGGACAGTTTGCCTATGTCTCCCGCTTTGTTCTTCCTGCAATCTTTGCTGTTGTTTTCGTTGTATTCTGCGTTCTCTCACAGAATACGCCTTATGTATATGGCTATTCCACGCTGGACACACCGGTACAGAATGATCAGCAGAAGGCGGAGGAGCTGATAGAGAACAGCTTTGGATCAGAGAACTACTGCGCCATTGTGGTGCCGGGAGGAAATTACAAAAAGGAAGCCAAGCTGATCGAGGATCTGGAGGCATATACAGAGGTCGATTATTGCCAGGGCCTTGCCAATACCAATGCCATGGATGACTACATGCTGACGGATGAGCTCACGCCCAGAGCCTTTTCAGAGCTTCTGGATCTTGATTATGAGGTGGCGGAGCTTTTGTACACCACGTATGCGGCAGACCAGGAGGAGTACGGCCGGATTGTCGGCGGTATTTCTTCCTATAAGGTGCCGCTCATGGATATGCTGATGTTCGTCTATGAGAAATCGGAGGAAGGCTATGTCACTCTGGATTCGGATATCGATGAAACACTGACCAGTGCCTACCAGCAGATCAGCGACGGAAGAAAGCAGCTTGAGGGTGAGAATTACGACCGTATCCTGGTCTATATGACTATTCCGCTTCCGGAACAGGATGATGCGTCCTTTGATTTTGTCGAGACGATGCATAATCTGGCACAGTCCTATTATGAGGGTGAATCGGTTTATGTTGTCGGCGACTGCACCTCGCAGCGTGACCTGAGAGATTCCTTCTCACGCGACAACGTTGTCGTCAGCGTAGTTTCCATCCTCTTCGTGTTGGTTATTCTTCTCTTTACCTTCAAGTCGGCCGGCCTTCCGGTGCTGCTGGTTGCTGTTATTGAGGGAGCGATTTTCATTAACTTCGGTATTCCGACCGTGACGCATGACAAGCTTTTCTTCATGGGGTATCTGATCGTCAGCTCCATTCAGATGGGTGCCAACATCGACTACGCCATTGTTATTTCCAGCCGCTACACGGAGTGCCGCAAAATGCAGGATCGGAAGAGCTCCATCATTGAGGCATTGAATTTCTCCTTTCCGACCATTATTACCTCCGGCTCCATGATGATTCTGGCCGGTGTATTCATTGGTCAGATGACCTCCGATGCCTGTATCGCCGGCATCGGTCAGTGCCTGGGCCGAGGCACCATGATTTCCGTTATTCTGGTCATGTTCGTTCTGCCGCAGATCCTTCTGATCGGCGATGGACTGATCGCCAAGACCACCTTCGAGATCGAGCGGCCTATTAAGACCAAGGAAGAGAGCGGTACGGTTGTGATCAACGGCGCCATCCGCGGAACCATCAACGGAACGGTCATCGGAACCATGAACGCGGTTGTTCGCGGTGATGTAAAGGCAATGGTCGTTTCCGGCAGCATCGGAAAGGTGAATGATCCGAAGGCAGGGACGGATGAACAGGAGAAGCTCCCAGGACCGACCAGTGAGGATACGGAAGACGAAAAGGAAAGCGCCGCGGGGGCAAATCAGGAAACTAAAGAGCCGCAGGATACGGAAGAATATTATGATGACGACACCGAGACTGCAGAGAAGGGAGAGGACAATGAATAAGTCGAGAATTCCGGTTGTACTTATGACGGCCGCGCTGACAGCCTCTTCGTTTGGGACATTGCCGGTCTGCGCATCCAGTGTTACGGATCTGGAGCAGCAGGCAGAGGACCTTGTCAACGAGAGCGTCATCAAGTCGGCCGCAGCCGATACGCTGGACACCGAAGAAGAGGAAGAGGATACCGGTGCCAACAAGGCCGATGTAACTGCTGTTGCGGCAGAAAGCTATGAAACCGTTGCCATTAAAACCGTAAAGGAATTTCAGGAGTTTGCCAGAAACTGCCGGTACGATACCTGGTCGCGGAACAAGAGTGTTGTTCTGGAGGCGGATCTGGATTTCTCCAAGGAGGACTTTGAACCGGTACGAACCTTCGGCGGTATTTTTGACGGAAACGGACACACGATCAGCGGAATTTCCATAACCGGAGACGTGGCGGAGACCGGTGTGTTCGGAACCATTCAGAATACGGGATCTGTTTCTAATCTGAAGGTGCAGGGAGTCATTTCGCCCAACGGATCGCAGGGGAAGCTTGGCGGTATTGCAGGTCTGAACTACGGACAGGTGCTGCACTGCTCCTTTGAGGGCCGCATCGATGGGGACAGTGAGCTTGGTGGTATTGTCGGACGGAACGGACGAAACGGAACGATTTCGGGCTGCCATGGAACCGGAGCCATTACCGGAACCTCTGCCTGCGGCGGTATCGCCGGATACAATGAGGGAACGATTTTAAGCTGTACCAATGATATTAATGTCAATATTACCTATCAGGATACCAGCATGACGCTGGATCAGCTGACGGAGACCATTGACAATATCCTCACGAGCGGTGATCTGACCAATTTCGAGAACCTCGAGATCAATTCGGATACAGGTGGTATCGCCGGATTTTCCTCCGGTGTCATTGCCTCCTGCACGAACAATGCGCAGATCGGTTATGAGCACGTCGGTTATAATGTGGGCGGTATCGCCGGCCGGAACTCCGGCTATATGCAGGATAATACCAACAATGCAGAGGTTTACGGACGCAAGGATGTTGGCGGAATTGTCGGACAGATGCAGCCCTATCTGTCGGTGGATTTTTCGGAAAGTACGCTGGATCAGCTGGATCAGCAGCTGGATGAGCTGAATTCCCTGGTGAACACAGGACTCAACAATGCAGACAGTTATTCCAGTAATACCACCAATCACCTCACCAACATCAACGGTCTTTCCAAGATTGCACAGGATGCTGCCAAGGGGATCGCGGATGAGGGATCGGATGAATATGACAAGGCTGCCGATAAGATAAACAATGCCGTTTCTACCCTTCAAAGCTCTCTTCGGACTTTCTCGGATGTAACCTCAAGGGTTTCCGGCTACATGAATCAGGTGGAGAGCTCTATGTCCTCCCTGACGAGCAACACCAGTGCATATCTGGACGGGCTCAAGCTCTCGGACGAGGACCGTAAGGCCATGGAGCAGTACGTTCAGCAGTTCAAGGACGGCGCCAAGAAGGTGGAGGATGGAACAAAAGCCCTCTCTGATGCAGTAGAAAAGGGACCGAATGTAGGCGATATGAGCACCGCCGAGCAAAAAGAGACGCGTGAGAATGTCGAAAGTGCGCTGAAGCAGATTCGGGAGGGCTATGCCCAGATGCTCTCAGCCGCGCAGGGAATGGACGAGATCCTTGCCAAATACGACAATGATGCTGCCAAGTCTGCCAGAGAGGAACTGCAGAAGACCAAGGATACGCTCAGTGACTTCCAGAGTGAAATCAGCAAGGCGGAGGATAGCCTGAAATCACTGGAAAGTGATGAATCAGTGGAAAAGTTTGCAAATGGAAATTTTTCTGCCGGTGACCTGGAGACACTGACGAAGGATTTATCGCAGCAGCAGGCAAAGCTCCTGGAAAGCTACCCGGAGCTGGGAGATGCAGAGCTTGGCGGCAAATCGGATGAGGAGCTGGAAGCCTATTTTAAGGAAAAATATGAGCTGAGCGATGAGGATGCCAAGAGCTATCGGGAGAAGTACACGGAATGCCGAAATGCATATGAGGATATTAATGAGCAGATAACAGAGCTTGGCAAATCATCTGCAGATATCTGGACGGATGCAAAGGCGCTGGAGCAGTGGGCAGAGAAAAATGATATTGCAGGGCTGATCAGCAACATCACAAAAGGTCTGAGTGATCAGGAGGCATCCCTAAGCGGTATGCTGCAGATTGCAGATAAGTACGGCAAGAATGCGCTGAACACCTCCGGTGTATCGGATTCTCTTAAGAAGGCAGCAGACACGCTGAAAAGCTATCCGCAGATTTCCGGTGATCTGACCAATGCGATGAATTCACTGGCTTCGCTGGATTTAAAGATCAACGGTGTCAGCGATACCATGCGCAACAACGGCAATAACCTGTATGAATCGCTGAGCCAGCTGTCGAACGAGATGCAGTCTCTAAGCGACTCCATCAGTTCGGAATCGGATGAGGGGATTGATAACCTGCGGGCGATTACATCTCAGTTCGACAGCATTCTGCGGACACTGGAGGATGCGGCAGACGATCTGACAGACACGGACAAGGAAGATACCCTGCAGGATGTGTCAGATGAGGATGTGGAAGGCACCTGGCAGGGGCGTGTTACATCCTGCATCAACTACGGAACCGTAAACGGAGATACGAATACCGGCGGCATCACCGGTATGGTTGGTGTTGAATACGATCTGGATCCGGAAACCGATATTCATCAGACCGGTAATACTTCTCTGGATTATGTCTTCCGTGCGAAGTGCATCGTCGATTCCTGCACGAATCGCGGCTTGGTACAGAACAAGAACAATTACGGCGGTGGAATTGCCGGCCATATGGAGATGGGACTGGCAGCCTCCAATGCCAGCTACGGAACACTGGAATGCAGCGGAAGCTATGCAGGCGGCATCACCGGATACTCGGTTGGTGTCGTACGTAACAATACAGCCAAGTGTGATGTGGAGGGCAGCAAGTATGTCGGCGGCATCATCGGCTACGGTGTTACCGTCCGCAGCAACCTTGCGATGGTTAACATTAAGGATGCCAAGCAGTACGTCGGAGCCATTGCAGGGCGCGTTAAGAATGTTGATGCGGACGAGGTGTCGGATAATTACTATTATGCAGAAGCGCTGTACGGCATCGATGGCATCAGCTACCAGGGAATTGCGGAGGGGGTGACTTATGAGACGCTCCTTCGTCAGGAGAACATCCCGAATACCTTCCAGGAGCTGGTACTGACCTTCAAGGCAGACGATTCGGTGGTGAAAACCCTTACCTGCCAGTATGGAGAGAGCATTTCGGAAGATCAGATTCCGCAGGTTCCGTCTAAGGACGGCTTTCATGGCATATGGAGCCGCACGGATTACACCAAGATTACAGCGGATGAGGTGATCGAGGCAGATTACTCCAGAGTGAATACGCTGCTGTCCTCTAATCAAAAGCGCGCAAGCGGCTTGCCGGTTATAGAAGTGCTGGGCAATTTCCGGCAGGAGGACGCACTGATCCTTACGGATATGGCGGCGGAATCCGGAGAGGCCGAACGGTGGATGGTCTCCATGCCGCAGGACGGCCAGGATACGCATGAGATTCGTTTCCTGGCCTCGGAGCAGGAGAAAAATCCGACCATTTACCTGATTCAGAATGGAGAGAAGGTTAAGGCACAGACGTCTGATTTCGGCCAGTACATAAGCTTTGAGGCAGAGGGAAGTGACGTGACTTTTGCTGTTTCTGCCGGTCGGTCCCAGAGCGGACTGATGAAGCTGGCAGCAATTCTGGTGGGAGGTGCTGCAGCTCTTGGCTTATTCCTGCATCATATTCTCAGCAGGAAGCGCCGCAGCCGGAAGGACCATTTGCGCAGCAGTCGCAGGAAACAAGCATCCGGCGGCAGGAGCAAGGCAGAGCGGCAAACATCCGGAGAAGGCTACGATGAGGATGAGTGGCTGGATGACTTCTAAGGAAAGCTGCAAAGCAGTGATTTGGCAAATGGGCTCTGAATGGATACGATTAACTTTGAAAGCGATGTTCTGACACAAAGTGAGCGCGGCAGCCGAGGGACTGCCGCGCTCTTATCGTATATTGTCAACGCTGCTTCAATGTGCGTTGGCATCAATCTGACCGCAGTCAAACTTGGAATGCAGGATGTGCTGCGCGGAATAGATGCCGTAATTGCCGGAGAAGAGGTAGGTGACGGCAATTGCCAGCAGATAGAAGCAGGAGCCGCCAAAGCCGAACATTTCACAGCTGATCAGGAGCGAAGCAATGGGGCAGTTCGTTACTCCGCAGAATACGCAGGCCATTCCAATGGCGGAATAAAGGGCAGGGTCAGTTCCGAATAAAACGGCAAAGGCATGACCGAAGGTTGCTCCGATGAAAAGAGACGGAACAATTTCACCGCCCTGATAGCCGCCGCCAAGAGAAACGGCGGTAAAGAGAATCTTCAGCAGGAAAGCCCAGGGGACAATGGAAAAGGTCGGATCATTGATACAGGAGGCAATGATATTGGAGCCTGTGCCGTTGTAGGTCTGGTCACCAACCAGGAACGTCAGAAGAAGAATCAAAAGGCCGCTTACAAAGACGCGCACATACGGGTTAGGGAGCTTCTTGGTCATGATGTGCTTGGTTCGGTGCATGACCCGGCAGAATAGAACACTTACCAGGGCACAGCAGAACGCAAACACAAGCGTGCTTCCTGCAGAGAGCGGCTGGAAGTCTGCCGCGGGCTCAACGGTGAGGATGGTCTCACTTACTCCCATGAGATCTGCAACATAATGGGCTGTCAGTGCCGAAATGACACAAGGAACCAGAGCAGCATAGTACATGATGCCGACGGTGCTGATCTCCATGGAAAGAATGGCCGCGGCAAGCGGTGTGCCGAACAGGGCAGAGAACGCAGCACTCATTCCGCACATAATGACGCGTCGGCGCTCGGATTCCTTGAAGTGAAACAGCTTGCCCATCTCGGTGCCAAGCGATCCGCCGACTTGCAGTGCGGCACCCTCGCGGCCGACCGATCCGCCGAACAGATGCGTCAGGACCGTTGCAAAAATAATGAGCGGCGCCATAATGCCGGGGACCGGCTCCTTGGAGCGAATGGCATCCAGAACGCGGTTGGTGCCTCTTGGATGTGCATTTCCGGTCTTCCGGTATACATAGACAATGAGAAGCCCGGCCAAGGGCAGCAAATACAAAATCCAGCCATGCTGCAGCCGAAACTCCGTCGCAGCAACAATGGCGTTTGCAAATAAAGAGGCGACGGCACCGATGACTATGCCGCAAATGCCTCCGAATAAAATCCAGCGCACGCCGGTCAGGAAGGCGTGCAGAAGTTCTTTGGAATAGGCTTTGATATGAGGCTGCATGGAAGGAATCCTTTCTTATGTTCTTAGTTTGGTAACTATTCAGCGCCCATTCGCAAAAATGTGCTCGTTAATGCAAGCATTACTCGCTCATTTTATGCAAATTTGCCTGGCTCTGAATAGATATATCAGTTTAACACTTTCTTAGCGGTATGACCTCGGAAGTCTGGTTATTTTGCAAACGATGTACTAGTATTACGGACGGAGAATGAAAGGAGAATACGTATGAAATCTCTTCTGAAATACTTGAAGGATTACCGTAAGGAAACGATCCTTGCACCGCTGTTCAAGCTTCTGGAGGCATCCTTTGAGTTAATCGTGCCTCTTGTTATGGCGGCTATCATTGACAAAGGAATCGGGAACGCAGATCACGGCTATATTATCAGAATGTGCGGCGTTCTGGTTCTTCTTGCCGTTGTTGGACTTGCATCTGCCATTACGGCGCAGTGGTTTGCTGCGAAAGCGGCCACCGGCTTTTCGGAGCAGGTGCGGCATGCACTGTTTGCACATATTCAGGAGCTGTCCTTTTCACAGATGGATCAGTTCGGAACGGATACGTTGATCACGCGAATGACAAGCGATATCAATCAGGTGCAGAACGGCGTCAATCTTGTCCTTCGTCTGTTCCTGCGGTCGCCGTTCATTGTGTTCGGTGCGATGATTATGGCGTTCACCGTGGATGTGAAGGCTGCACTTATTTTTGTTGTCACGATTCCTGCGCTGTCGGTGGTTGTCTTTGGCATTATGCTGTGGACCATGCCGCTGTATCGAAAGGTGCAGGGGCGCCTGGACCGGATCATGACGGCCACGCGGGAGAATCTGACTGGTGTACGCGTGATCCGCGCCTTCGGGAAGGAGGACGGAGAAATTCAGAGCTTTCGCAGCAGCAACGCAGAGCTGAGTCATATGCAGCAGTATGTCGGCAAGATTTCCGGCCTGATGAATCCGCTGACCTACATCATCGTCAATCTGGCAACGGCCTACCTGATTTATACGGGGGCGGTTCGTGTAGAGATTGGCGCGCTGACCCAGGGACAAGTGGTGGCGCTTTTGAACTACATGTCCCAGATTCTGGTAGAGCTGATTAAGCTCGCGAACCTGATCATTCAGGTTACCAAGGCAGCAGCCTGCGGCGACCGGATCAGCGACATTCTGAATGTAGCACCGGATATGGCGGATGGAGATCTGCGCGGAGAGGCCGTGCAGGGCGGGGAGTATGCAGTGGAATTCCGCAATGTGTCACTGTCCTATGAAGACGGTGCCGAAAAGGCATTGGAGCACATCTCCTTCCGCGTCAGAAGAGGTGAGACCGTTGGCATTATCGGCGGAACCGGAAGCGGCAAATCCTCGCTGGTGAACCTGATTCCGCGCTTTTATGACGCCAGCGAGGGAGAGGTGCTGGTCGGCGGTCACAATGTGAAGGAATACCAGCAGGAGCAGCTGCGCAGCCGCATCGGCGTAGTTCTGCAGAAGGCGATTCTGTTCAAGGGAACCATTGCCCATAACCTTTCCTTCGGCAAAATAAATCCGTCTCCTGCCGAGATGGACGAGGCGCTTACGATTTCACAGGCGAAGGAGTATGTAGACCAAAAGCCCGGCGGCACTGCGTTTGAGCTGGAGCAGAACGGACGGAATCTGTCCGGTGGTCAGAAGCAGCGCATGACCATTGCAAGAGCCTTGATCCGCAAGCCGGACATTCTGATCATGGACGATTCGGCATCGGCCCTGGATTTTGCAACGGATGCCAAGCTTCGCATGGCAATCCGGAGCATGTCAGAGACGCTGACCACCTTTATAGTGTCGCAGCGTGCAGCCTCTGTGCAGTATGCGGATCAGATTCTCGTTCTGGATGACGGCAGGCTCGTTGGTATTGGAACGCACGAGGAGCTCCTTGCCGGAAACAGCGTTTATCAGGAGATTTATTACTCACAGTTTCCGAAGGAGGATGCAGTATAATGGCAGGACAGAATAAGAAAAAAGCAGATCATGGCGAGCAGCGCGTGATTTTGCGCAAGGTGCTGAACTATCTGGGCCGCTATCGTAGATACCTGTGGGCCTCCCTTTTACTGGCCCTTTTGACCGTGGCGCTGCAGCTGTACATTCCGAAGCTCACCGGAGAGGTGGTGGATTATATCATCGGCCCCGGAAATGTTGATTTTGGCGGTGTCTGGAAGATTATCCTGCGAATTGTGATAAGCGCATTGATCGCAGGACTCGGTCAGTGGCTGATGAATCTGTGCAACAACCGCATGACCTATGATGTGGTGCGGGACATCCGCAATGATGCCTTTGAGAAGATTGAACAGCTTCCGCTTAGCTACATCGATTCCCATCCGTACGGGGAGATTGAAAGCCGGGTCATCGCAGATGCGGATCAGTTTGCTGACGGACTTCTGATGGGCTTTACGCAGCTCTTCACCGGAGTCATTACGATTCTGGGCACATTCTGCTTCATGCTCTCTATCAATGTGTGGATTACGGCTGCCGTTGTGGCGCTGACGCCGCTTTCATTTCTGGTGGCCCGTTACGTTTCGACACACACGTATACAATGTTCCGCAGGCAATCAGAGATCCGGGGGCAGCAGACGGGCCTGATCAATGAGATGGTCGAGGGACAGAAGGTCGTAAAGGCCTTCAACTATAAGGATGAGGTACTTCGGCAGTTTGATGACATCAATAAGGAGCTGACGGAGACGTCGCTGCGGGCGATTTTCTTCTCCTCCATCACAAATCCATCGACACGCTTTATCAACAGCCTGGTCTATGCAGTGGTTGGTGTGACAGGGGCGATTGCGGCCATTGGAGGACATTTGAGCGTCGGTCAGCTGACTGCATTTCTATCCTATGCGAGCCAGTATGCCAAGCCCTTCAATGAAATCTCCGGCGTCGTTACGGAGCTGCAGAACGCCATTGCCTGTGCTGGACGGGTCCTGAATCTGATCGAGGAAGAGCCGCAGATTCCGGATGCTGCGGATGCCATTTCACCGGATCATTTTGATGGAAATGTGGAACTGGAGAAGGTGGCGTTTTCCTATACAAAGGAGCAGAATCTGATTCGTGACTTCTCTTTGCAGGTGCAGCCCGGACAGAAGATCGCCATTGTCGGACCCACCGGCTGCGGCAAGACAACGCTGATTAATCTGCTGATGCGGTTCTACGATGTGGACGACGGTGCCATTTGCGTTGACGGAACGGATGTACGCAAGATCACGCGCCATGCACTCCGCAGCGGCTACGGTATGGTGCTGCAGGAAACCTGGCTGAAAACCGGTACCATACGGGACAACATCACTATGGGTAATCCGGAGATTTCTGAAGAGGAAATGATCCGCGTGGCGAAGATCTGCCACATCGATTCCTTCATTCGGCGTCTTCCGAAGGGATACGACACAGTTGTGTCGGAAAACGGAGAGGATTTCTCCCAGGGCCAGCGCCAGCTCCTATGCATTGCACGCGTGATGATGAGTAAGCCCTCCATGCTGATTCTCGATGAGGCGACATCCTCCATTGATACGCGTACCGAATTGAAGATTCAGGATGCCTTTAATGCCATGATGGAAGGGCGGACAAGCTTTATCGTGGCACACCGTCTGTCTACTATACGGAATGCGGACTGCATTCTGGTGATGAAGGATGGTCATATTATCGAGCAGGGCAATCACAATGCATTGATGGAAGCGAAGGGATTCTATTATAATCTGTACCAGAGTCAGTTCCTGGGGAGGAACATCTAATACACTCGGAATTAGGAAAAGGAGAACTATGAAGAAAAGTGTGGTTATGATTTTGTCTGCTGCCCTGGCAGCAGGGATGGCATTTTCGCCGGCGGTAAATGCCTCGGCGGCGGCAGTGACGGCTGTGACGGCACCGGCGCAGGCGACCTCGGAGATCACCGGACTTCCGATTTCGTCGGCGATTGCTGCGCAGCGCCCGGTTGCGATTATGATCGACAACGACACAAGAGCCCTTCCGCATTATGGACTGGCAGAGGCGGATGTCGTGTATGAGATGATGAATTCGACGCTGAACAACCGCGTAACGCGTTTGATGGCGATCTATAAGGATTGGCAGAGCGTGAATCAGATCGGCAATATTCGCTCGACACGACCGACAAATATTCTTCTGGCGGCAGAGTGGAATGCGGTGCTCATCCATGACGGCGGTCCTTTTTACAACAATCCGTATTTCACATCAACCGGGATTAACCACCTCTCCGGCTCCTTCTCCCGTGTAAAGAACGGAAAGGCCTCCGAGTTTACGGAGTATGCTAAGGGAACGGAGATCAGCCGCAGAATGACGCAGGCGGGTTTCTCTTCCGGCTATACGAACGCGGCGGCGGCAAGCCACTGGAAGATTGCCGCAACGGATCTTTCCTCTGCTGCAGATGTACATCCTGCCAGTATGGTGAAGCTGGGCTGCTTTAGACTGACAAAGCCCTACCTTGTGTATAATGCGGCAACCGGCTCCTATGATTATTACGAGAACGGGAAGCTCTCACAGGACGGAGAGGACAAGCAGGCTGTGTCCTTCCAGAATGTAATTCTGCAGGACTGCACCTTCACGCAGTATGATAAAAACGGATACCTGATTTACAACGTCATCGGAACCGGTGTGGGCTACTACTGCACAGGAGGTAAGATGATCCCGATCATTTGGCAGAAGAATTCCGAAACCGGCATCACCAAGTACTATACGGCAGCCGGAGCAGAGCTTACCATGAATGCAGGGAAGACCTACATCGCTATCTGCCCGTCGGATGACTGGGCCAGCGTAGAGGTAGGCTGAGTGCTGAGATGGATTGACATCTGACTGAAATTGACAGAATTGGACTTAAAAAAGAACCCCGCTATTGGCTGTATTGCCGGTGGCGGGGTTCTTTATTTGGGGTGGTGCCTGCTCGAGCAGGCATGGTTGTTTCGGCATCTGCCACATTTCAACATGACTCCCTGCTTGCGGGCGAATTCACAATAGAAATTGGCAGGCGGCCAAGGCACTAAACGGTTACGATATATTTAAGGAACGACGCACCAGACACAGCAGTCTTGCAAAATAGAAAAATATGCCGCACCAGCCGGAGCAGGCCAGAAGAACGACGGTTTCCTGTGGGTGAAGTAGCAGAGCCTGCTCCATTACCATGCAGGAGCAGGCACCGATGAAGAGCCCAACCAGAAGTCCCAAAGCCAGAAATGTGTATAAGCGATTGTTCACGATGTTCCCCTTTCCGGGATCCAATCGAAAATGCAGTTCATGGATCCTCTGGCGGCGGATCCTGCAGGCAGATCCTGCCGGATTTCGCCGTCTTCTCTAGTCTAGAGAAGGGAGGGATCAGAAACTATCGCAGTGAGGTTATGAAATTGTAAGAATCAGGTTAAATGCGGAAGCAAAGGACGATCAAGCCTTCTGTCCGCCCCAGATATCGGCCCATGCGTCTGAAATGGTCTCTCGTTTGCTGCTCCGGAAGATGTAAAAGGCGTTGATGTAGTAGAGAAGCGCGAATAAAAGCAATCCGATCAGGCCGGAAGCGTCCGGAGTATCTGTCAGAACGCCGCCGCTGGTCTGAAGGTTCTGCGAGAGAAAGTCTATGGCATCGTTCAGGGAGTGCAGGAAAATGGTGATCCACATGTTGCCGGTCCGCATATAAATGGCAGCGAACAGGAATCCGACACCGGTTGCGTAGAGCACCTGGACCAATGTGCTGATGGGGTCCGCGCCTGCAACAAGGTTTAAACTGTGGATCAGTCCGAAGCCAAGGCCGGTGAATAAAAAGACCGGGAGAACCAGCTGCTCTCGCTTGCGGCTCTTCATTGCAGCGGAAATTGGAATGATGCGGAACAAAACCTCTTCTGCGATTCCGGGCTCGATACCCATAAACAGTGCGGTTCCGACATTTCCGAAGGGGGTCTTTTCTACGAAATACGAAGCAAATGTGATGCTCACGGTCACGAGAACGCTGCAGCCCAGAAGGATTCCCCTGCCTGTATTGCTGATGCGAAAAAACCGGTGCAGCTGCCTGCGGCGACGCAGCCAGTAAATCAGCACAAAGAGAAGGTGCGAGGTAATGTTTGCTATGGAGGTAAGGGCAGCCATATCGGAAATATAGGACGGGCTAACATATCCGTTTCCGTGCAACACATATACTAAGGCGGCAGTGACTTCAAATACCATGATGACGGCAAGTGAGAAAATCTCGACCAGTGCCATATAGAAGATCATTGTGACGATCGCATGCAGTACCGGGTGAGAATCAGCCCATTTCGCCCACTTTTTCTGGAACTTTTCCTTTTTCATATGCAGTCCTTTCAACTTTAAGAACACCAGCGACAGTTTGATTATAACCCTGTTTTGTGTTTGCATCTCGAACGGTTTTAGCACTCGAAAATTCATGATGCAGCCGGGCACAGTCCGAAGGCTCTCCTAATGGTCGCTGGACTGCAGTTTTCGAAATGCAGAGGGAGAAGAACCCTTTTGCTTTCGAAAGGCCTTTGTGAATGCGGCGCTGGAGGAAAAGCCGGAACGAAAGGCAACCTCAGTGATAGAAATGGCCGGATCCATAAGAAGCTGCTCTGCCAGTGAAATCCTCTTGCTCAGAAGATACTGATAAAAAGACATGTCAGTGTAATCACGGAACAAACGCTCAAAGTAGAACTTCGAGAATCCGGCGAAGGAGGCTGCCTGATCCAGGGACAAATCTTCATTGCAGTGCAGGGAAATATAGCTGCAGATCTTCTGTATAGCTTCGTTATGTGCCAGAGCCCGTGAACGGTCTGCATTGCCGGGGGTTGACTCTGCGAACAGGAGCTTGCTGTGAGACAGAAGGGAAAGCATCTCCAGCGTTTTGGCATAGATGGATGCTTCCATCAAAAGCGGACTTTGCAGATACAGATCCTTGATCTCCAGCAGATAGTGGTGAAGCGGATCGTGGATCAGAGGTGCGTTCTCCTGTGTGATGAGGCAGCTGGGGGAAAGCCTGGAAAGGACGGTCTCCAAGCCACTGATCTCGCGAAGGGGAGACAGGCTGATCTGGAAAATAATGCGTATTCCGCTGGGCGCGGCCAGAAGATCGTGAACAGTTCCGGGGGCAATGAACAGCATGTCACCCGGCTGCAGCTGGTAAGCTGTATCGGCGCAGATGACGGAATATGTGCTCTGCAGCGGACACAGCACCTCCATATCGGTGTGCCAGTGAGGTGGATAATGCTCGCATTCATCATTTACATATAATCGAATGTGGGTATCCGGTTTGTAATTGACGGTTTCATGGGTTCCGTTCAATGTTTCAATCATGACATTTTTCTTTCTTTATCAGACGATTTTGTTGCGTAGAAAGCAAAAGCAAGAATTGAAATATAAAATCTTGCCATCACTGTTATAACATAAAAAGACAAAAAGCACGGAAAACTTTTTTAAAATGGAGAAAAAACGCGCGGAATGGCTATGCTTGCGATTTTTGCGATGTGAATAATGTACAAATGAGCACACATATAAATGTGTATGCTGTACTATATGCTGTGAAATGGATACAATAGAAAGCAAGAAATGACAAATAAAGGACAAGATAGTTTATGCGCATATTGCAAAAGGTTGCTACCATATGGTGCATAGAATTTGTTCGTTCTGCTGAGGCGGAACAATAAAAGATGCCATTAGGCATAGCAAGGGAGGAAGACAATGAAGAAACAAATCGCATTATTGTTGACAGCAGCAATGACGACGTCGCTTCTGGCGGGCTGTGCTGTTTCTACGGATACAGGGAGCTCTGGAACATCGTCGGATGCCGCTGCTTCGGAATCGGCAGAGGCAGATGCATCGGCATCTGCAGACACGACAGCATCCTCTGGAACGGCTGAGGAAATCACCTGGATGTTCTGGGATGATCTGACAGCAACAGAGGACCTGATCTCTCAGGGCTATCAGCAGACGGTGGAGCGCTTCAACAAGGATTATGAAGGCGTTTATCATGTGACACCGATCACGACGAATCTTGAGGAGTATTACACAAAGCTGAACGCACTGGTTGCTTCTGGCGAGACACCGGATGTATTTATCGTAAGCCCGGGACCGAATCTGGATGTATATGTTGAGCCTGGGATTGCAGCAGACTTAACCAGCTATCTGGAGGCGGACGGCTGGAAGGATTCCTTCTCCAGCGATGCGGTTTTCGCACAGCAGACCTACGACGGAAAGATTTATGCAGTTCCGCTGAATATTGCAGCTGCCTGCGTTTTCTACAATACAGAGATGTTTGAGAAGGCTGGATGCAAGGTTCCGACAACCTGGGATGAGCTGATTGAGGATTGCCAGAAGCTGCAGGATGCCGGCTACACACCGGTTACCATTTCTGCAGGGACGGCATGGTGCCTGTCCATGCTGGCCGGATATCTTTGCGACCGTGAGGGCGTAGACCTTACAAAGGTAGAATCCGGTGAGGAGAGCTGGAACAACGAGAAGACGGTAGCAGCCGGTGAGAAGCTCCTGGAGCTGGCACAGTATTTCCAGCCTACAGCAGCAGGCGACACCAACGATGTTGCAACGGCAGCGTTCTATAACGAGGAAGCAGCTATCCTGATCCAGGGTTCCTGGGCAATTGCACAGATGAACGGCAACAACCCGGACATCGAGGCCAAGTGCGGAGTATTCCAGTTCCCGGCAATCGATGGCGGCAATGATTCCGGTCGTGTCATTGCAAAGTCTGACTCTCTTGCAATGAGTGCAACCACAGAGCATCCGGAGGCAGCCATTGCCTTCATGAAGTACTTCACAGATGAGACCGCTCAGAAGTATACCGCTGAGGTTGGCGGAAAGATTCCGGTAACCAATGTAGAGTACGATGCCTCTAAGGCACCCCAGCAGCTGTCCTATGTAATGGATGTGTTCCAGAACGCTTCGGCAACCTTTGGTTTCTACAACGAGTCCCTGGCAACAACAGAGGCCGGCTCCAAGTTTGATGACACCATGGTTTCCATGTATCTGGGAGATTACACACCGGAAGAAGCCTTCCAGTCAATCGAAGACTGGTATGCAGACAGCAACCCTGGCGGAGTTCGCGGATAAGTGTGTTGAACGAATCTGGAACGGTAATTATTTAAATCGGCGGGACCGACCGAGCGATCGGCGGTTCCGCTTTCTTTCATCAAAGGTTTACAGCAGTAAGACAGCAAGTAAGAACCTCCTGCAGTTTTGGGGAGACGGATAAAGGAGCAGCGATGGATAAGCTCTTACGGAACAAAAAAGCAATTGCCCTCTTTGTGGGGCCGGGATTCATACTCTTCACATTGGTCCTGTTCATTCCCATTTGTCAGTCGATCTATTATTCCTTTTGTGATTACAATGCGCTGACACCGCCGCAGTGGATCGGCCTGAAGAATTATCAGCAGCTCTTAAAGGATGAGACCATGGGGCTGGCGCTCAAAAATTCCCTGTTTTTCCTGATCTTCTCCTGCGTTTCTCAGCTGCTTATGGGGCTTATACTGGCAGGACTCCTGACGAATATTCCCAGAGGCCGCAATCTGTTTAAAAATGTCATTTACCTGCCTTGCGTTCTTTCATCCTCGGCACTGGGACTGCTGTGGATGTTCATTTTCAGCCCGAAGCTGGGCATCAATCAGCTTTTGCAGAAATTCGGAATGGATGGCCCGCTGTGGCTGATGGATACGAAGGGCTTTATTATCCTTCCGATGCGCGTCATTGCCTTTGTTGCGCTGTGGCAGTATGTCGGACAGTCCATGATGCTGTACATGGCACAGATTTCCGGCATTGATAAATCTCTGTACGAAGCATCCTACATTGACGGGTGCACAAAGGTACAGACCTTCCGTCACATCACGCTTCCTTTGATCAAGCCGATGGTCGGAACGGCGATGAGCCTGAATGCGATCGGATCGCTGAAATTCTTTGATCTGGTGTACAACATGACCGAAGGCGGCCCCAATCACAAGACCGAGGTCCTTGCAACACACCTGTACACACAGGGCTTCAAATATTTTAAATACGGATACGCCAGCGCCATCGGCGTAGTCCTTTTGATCCTGTGCCTATTGGTGACCTTCCTCATAAGCAAGCTCTTTAAGGATGACAACACGTGAGGGGGAGGAAAATAAAATGACAAAAGTGAATGCTGCTGCAAAGAAAACAAAGGAACATAAGGTAAAAGAAAAAATACACTGGACGCCGGCACTGGTGCTGATCTACATCCTGCTCGTATTCATGCTGGTGATCTATCTGGCTCCGCTTTTGTGGACGCTGATGGTCTCCTTTAAGACCAACAAGGAAATTTTCGATGCGCCATTTGCGCTTCCGACGGTGCTTCAGCTGGGCAACTACATTGTGGCATGGACCGCTGGTCACCTTGGGACTGCGACAATGAACTCCTTCATCGTATGCGTTGTGACGCTGGCACTTTCCATGGTTCTGGGGGCGATGATCTCCTTTGCCATTGGTGTTATGCGGTGGAAGGGCTCCGCTGCAATGCTGACCTATTTCATGATGGGAATGATGATCCCGGTGCACTGCGTACTGATTCCGCTGTTTACACGCTTTGCCAAAATGGGACTTTCCAACAGCCTGATCGGATTGATTATTCCGTATCTGACCTTTTCCCTTCCGGTAACCATCTTCATTATGACCGGATTTTTCCGCAGCATGCCTCATGAGCTGGTGGAGTCGGCCTGCATTGACGGAGCGAACATTTACCAGATCTTTGCCAAGGTTGCACTTCCTCTGGCAAGGACCGGATTCTTTGTCACGGGTCTTATGACGTTTGTAGGCAACTGGAACGAGCTGCTGCTGGCAATGGTATTCATATCCGATGATACCAAGAAGACGCTGCCGGTTTCACTGTCAAAGTTTGTGGGTCCGTATAATACCAACTATTCGCAGATGTTCGCCGCGATCGTTCTGGCGGTAGTTCCGACCATTATTGTTTACTGCTGCTTCAGCAATCAGATCGTTGACGGTCTGACAGCCGGTGCGGTAAAAGGATGATTACAATATCCTTTAACAAACATTTTACATTGCGAAGATTCTGAATTTAACAACGCTCCCTTAGGATGAGCACTGTCGAGCAAGCAAGGTCTGACAAGACCGGTCGCTTCGCCTGGCAGTGCTTTTTACGTAGGTCAATCGTTGCCGCAAAGGCGCGGCAGAAAAAGGAGATTATGATGAAACTTCAGAAACTGACGGGAACGATGATTGCAGCAGCACTTGCAGCCGGCATGCTGGCAGGGTGCTCTTCCGGCGCGGCGGATACCGGCGCCGAGACAACAGCAGCATCCACAGAGGCAGCTGCAGAAGAGGCCTCCGCAGAGGCGGCTGGGGAGGAAACATCTGCTAAGACTCCGGCAGAGAGCGTAAGCGGTGAGGTTACCGCTGCAGGATCCTCCGCACTTCTTCCTCTTGCACAGGCAGCCGCAGAGAAATTCATGGACATCAATCCGGACTGCGTTGTTACCGTTAACGGCGGCGGCTCCGGTGAGGGGCTGAAGCAGGTGGCAGACGGCGCCATCGACATTGGCAATTCGGACGTATATGCCGAGGAAAAGCTTGATGCCGGCGTTGCTGCAGGACTGGTTGATCATGAGGTATGTGTCATCACCATGGCACCGGTTGTCAATGCAGATCTTGGCGTAACCGATCTTACAACCGAGCAGCTGACCGATATCTTTACCGGCAAGATCACCAACTGGAAAGAGGTTGGCGGACCGGATGAGGAGATCCTCCTCGTAACCAGACCGAGCTCCTCCGGAACACGGGCTCTTTTCAAAAACTGGGCAATCGGCGGCGCAGAAGAGGCCTCCAATGAGGCACTCGAGACGGACGATTCCGGCACCCTTCTTCAGACGGTTCAGCAGAACACCGGCGCCATCGGATACGTGGCACTGTCCTACCTGGTAGACAACGACAGCGTAGCGACCGTTTCTATTGACGGCGTAGAACCGACCCTGGAGAACACCTACAACGGGACCTATAAGGTATGGGGCTTCGAGCACATGTATACAAACGGAGACGGCTCTGAGCAGGCACAGGCCTTCATTAACTACATGATGGGCGATGAGTTCGGCACGGAGATTGAGGCTATGGGCTACGGCGTTTCCTCCAAGATGAGCAGCGAGGCACTGGCGGCACACGAGACCAACTAAGGAAATCAACCGAAATCAACCGGAGGATTATTATGACGGAAGCGGCATCCAATCCTACAAATATGGCGGGCTGTTCCACTGCCCGTCCGAATGTCAAGACCAGGACAGGCAGATTCGAGCATTTCCGCAAGGAAGGACTTGGGAAGGGCATTGTTACCATTTCCGGATTCTTCATAATTGCGCTGACGCTGGCAATCGGCGCGTTCCTGATCTATCAGGGGACCGGAACCTTTACGAAATTTCATCATTCGCTTCTGGAATTCCTTTTCTCCAGCGAGTGGGCTCCGATGGATACGGCATCCGAGGGCGGCGGAAGGGTTGGCTGTGCCATTTATATCGCTGGGTCGCTGATGACATGCGGCCTGGCACTTCTGATTGTGACGCCGTTTGCACTGTGTGCGGCCATCTTTATGACAGAGATCGCTCCGGAGGCCGGCACAAAGCTGTTCCAGCCGGCTATTGAAATGTTCGTCGGAATCCCCTCTGTTGTGTATGGATGGATCGGACTTACCGTGCTGGTTCCGTTTATCCGGGATGTCTTCCACGCTAGAATGGGCGGATATTCCGTTCTGGCGGCCAGCATAGTCCTGGCTGTGATGATCTTCCCCACAATTACAACAGTGGCAGCAGATGCCATCCGCAGTATCCCTGCGCACTACCGCAAGGCGGCCTACGGCCTCGGATCAACAAGGTGGCAGGTGATTTACCGCATCGTCATTCCTGCCTCAAAGTCCGGCATCTTTACCGGCATCATTCTGGGACTGGCCAGAGCCTTCGGTGAAGCCCTGGCAGTGGCGATGGTCATCGGCAAAACAAGGGCATTCCCCAAGAATATCCTCTCCCCGACTAACAACCTTACTGCGGCCATTGCTGCCGATATGGGCAACTCGGCAAGCGGCGGCGAACAGAATATGGCGCTTTGGTCGATGGCGTTGCTGCTGTTTTTGATTTCCATGTTCTTCATTTTCCTAATCCATAGGATTGATGCAAGGAGCCGGAAGAAACTGGGCGTATAAAGCGGGAATAACGAAACGCAGTACGGCTTTTGAAGAACGGATTCGATGCTGAATGGTTACTGCGAATAGTTACTGCAAAATGAAGTGATAGCCGCAGGCTGCGGCACAAAAGAGGTAGCAATGAACGAAACCATGAAACGGCGCATCCGTAAGGCAGAGTGTGTCAACAACATCATGACCGGTGTATTCTATGGCGTCGGCGGGTTCTTCCTGATGCTGATACTGGTGCTGGCGGGATACATCATTGTCCGGGGAATTCTCAGCTACTATCCGGGGGTCCTGTCTTTTTCCTCAGAGGGAATAGGAAATCAGCTGTTCAATACGGTATATCTTGTGTTTCTTTCACTCCTGATCAGCGTTCCGATCGGTGTGCTGGCGGGCATTTACATGGCGGAATACGCGGGCAACAACAAGGGAACGAAGTTCATTCGAATCTGCATTGAATCACTTTCCTCCCTTCCTTCTATTGTTGTCGGTCTGTTCGGTTATCTGGTCTTTATTCTGATGACAGGTGCCAAGTGGAATCTGATGGCAGGTGCATTGGCCGTTTCTATCCTAAGTCTTCCGTCGATTACGACAACGACGGAGGACGCAATGCGCTCTCTTCCGAAGAGCTACAAGCAGGGCTCGATGGCGCTGGGAGCAACGCACTGGGTCAGCATAGTGAAGGTGCTCCTGCCGGCCTGCCTTCCGCGTATCATCACGGGCGTCATTCTGGCGGCGGGACGCGGCTTTGGCGAGGCGGCAGCGCTTTTGTACACTGCAGGCCAGAGTACAAGGCTCAACTGGAGCAACTGGGATCTAACCTCCAAAACCTGTCCGTTAAATCCATTCCGCCCCGGTGAAACACTGGCGCTTCACATCTGGGTGATGCGAACCGAGGGCGCCTTGAATGCGAATTCGGAAAACATAGCAAACTTTTCAGCGATGATACTGGTGCTGCTGGTCCTTGTTTTCTCTTTGATAGCAAGAATCATGACGCGCCGCATCAATGAGAAGCAGTCCGGTACACAGAAAAAGCTCCGCCGGCAGTAGGGAGAAGGAAAAAAGATGGAAGAGAAAATGAAGTTTCAGATTAAGGATCTGGATCTGTATTATGGAGAATTTCAGGCACTGCACAAGATCTCCATTGACATTCCGGCTAACGAAATCACTGCACTGATCGGCCCTTCCGGATGTGGTAAATCTACGTTTCTGAAGACCTTGAACCGCATGAATGATCTGGAGGACGGTGTTCGGATTGACGGCGATGTGAAGCTGGACGGCGTGGACATCAATAAGGATATGGATGCCATTGAGCTTAGAAAGCGCGTCGGCATGGTGTTCCAGCAGCCAAATCCCTTTCCGAAGAGCGTATATGAGAACGTTGCCTATGGACCGCGAATCAACGGCATTCATAAAAAATCGGAGCTGGATGCCATTGTAGAAAGAAGCCTTCGCCAGGCAGCCATCTGGGATGAGCTTAAGGATCGCCTGCATAAGAGCGCACTGGGACTTTCCGGCGGCCAGCAGCAAAGACTTTGCATCGCCAGGACTCTGGCCGTGGAGCCGGAGGTTATCCTGATGGATGAGCCGACCTCGGCACTGGATCCGATTTCTACATCTAAGATCGAGGATCTTGCCATCGAGCTTAAGCGCAATTATACGATTGTAATCGTTACGCATAACATGCAGCAGGCAAGCCGCATTTCAGACAACACGGCCTTCTTTCTTCTGGGCAAGCTGATTGAGTACAACAAGACACAGAAGCTCTTCTCCATTCCTTCGGATAAGAGAACAGAGGATTACATTACAGGACGCTTTGGCTGAGCCGGGAGGATACTACATTGAGAAATCGTTTTGATGCACAGCTGCAGCAGCTGAACAAAATGCTGATCCATATGGGAGACCTGTGCGGGATTGCCATCGAGAATGCGACAAAAGCACTGCAGGATGGTAATATAGACATGGCCGGTGATGTCATGGCGGCGGATGCGGAGATTGATCAGGCAGAACGGGAAATCGAACGCCTGTGCCTGACACTTCTTCTGCAGCAGCAGCCGGTGGCAAGAGACCTGCGGCAGATATCTGCGGCATTGAAGATGATTACCGATATGGAACGGATTGGTGACCAGGCCTCCGACATCGCGGAGATTGTGGTCAGTGCGAAGATGGCAGAGGCTACCGATTTTCCGAAGATTGTCGAGATGAGTGTAGAAGTTACGCACATGGTAGAGAACAGCATCAAGGCCTTCGTGGACAAGAATCTGGAGCTGGCAGGGCACGTAGAGGCCAGTGATGATGTGGTGGACATGATGTTTGATTCGGTGAAGTCGCAGCTGATTGACTACATCGGGGAAAATCAGGGACAGGCAGCACATAAGGCCATTGACCTCATTATGATTGCCAAGTATCTTGAACGAATCGGTGACCATGCAACCAACATTGCGGAATGGGTTACCTTCTCCATCACCGGCGTACATGAGGCGAAGCTTGACACCAAGCCTCCGTTTGAGCTGGATAAGGTATGATATAAGGAAGCAATGGAGAATAAGGGGCGGAAGGCAAATGATCTATTGCGTAGAGGATGATGAGAACATCCGCGATCTGATTGTATATACACTGGAGAACACGGGCTTTCAGGCGAAGGGCTTTGGCGACGGCCAGAGCTTTCGGGAGGCGCTTCGTATGGAACGACCGGAGCTGGTGCTGATGGATGTTATGCTGCCGGGAGAGGACGGAATTGCGCTGTTAAAGGGTATTCGCGGCGGGAACGAGACATCCCGGATACCTGTTATTATGGTGACGGCCAAGGGAGCGGAGTTTGACAAGGTAAAGGCACTGGATCTGGGAGCAGATGATTATGTGACAAAGCCCTTTGGAATGATGGAGCTGGTCAGCAGGATTAAGGCTGTGCTGCGCCGGAGCGGCGCAGGAGCCGGCGAAGAGAGCATTCTGGCACTGGGTGAGATTGCTATGGATACCAAGAAGCATCAGGTGAGTGTAGCCGGGGAACCGGTGGCACTGACTTTAAAGGAATACGAGCTCTTGAAAAAGCTTCTGATGAATTCCGAGGTGGTCCTGACGAGAGATCAGCTGCTCGAGGATGTCTGGGGGTATGATTTTGACGGGGAGACGCGTACAGTGGACGTACATGTGCGGACCCTGCGGCAGAAGCTTGGCGAAGCGGGAGACCGGATTGAGACGGTAAGAGGCGTGGGCTACCGCATTCGAACGTAATAAGGTGTTTTTCACTTCAACGGAAACGTTTTGTTGGTATTTCTGAGATTATGAACATCGGAAGGATGCATTCATGAGAAAGAAAATCCAGAAGAGCATGTTCATGGTGGTTGGCGTTACGCTGGCAATTGCGTACTCCATCACCATTTTTTTCGTTTACAGCCGAATCCGTTCTCTGGCGCAGGAGAGCATTCAGAGAGTGGCGGAATACACGGCGGCGGCTGTGAATATTTCCGGGGAAACGTATCTGCGGCAGCTGGATGATGTGGAGCAGAACACACGCATTACGCTGATTGGCTCGGACGGCACAGTCCTTTATGACAGCGTTCAGGATGAATATACCCTGGAGAATCATAGAGATCGGCCGGAGGTGAAGGATGCCCTTACCAAGGGCATGGGGCAGGATGTTCGACAT
Organism: Paludibacteraceae bacterium; assembly: GCA_963629395.1. Classification (GTDB taxonomy): domain Bacteria; phylum Bacillota; class Clostridia; order Lachnospirales; family Lachnospiraceae; genus CAG-791. The sequence goes on from CAVGIV010000005.1 coordinate 27,552, forward strand.
TCGGATACAGTGGGGCAGGACATGTTCTACTGCGCGATATGCTTAAGCGATGGGAACGTGCTGCGCGTCTCCATGGCGGTACGCAGTACAACCAACACCGCACTGACACTGCTGCCGGCGATGGGAATCATCGCTGCGGTAATGCTGGCGCTTTCCTACCTTGTTGCAAAACGTCAGGCAATCGCTTTGGTGCAGCCGATCAATCAGCTGAACCTGGATCAGCCGCTGAACAATGACATTTATGACGAAATGCGTCCTCTTCTGAAGCGCATTGAGGAATCCAATCGTGCAAAGGAGGCTGTAGCGCAGATGAGGAAGGAATTCTCTGCGAATGTCTCGCACGAGCTGAAGACGCCGCTGACATCCATTTCCGGCTATGCGGAGATCATGCGCGACGGTCTGGTGCGCACAGAGGATGTTTCGAAGTTCTCGGACCGCATATACCGGGAGGCACAGCGGATGCTGACGCTGATTGATGACATCATCCAGCTGTCACGTCTGGATGAAGGGAAACTGGAGCAGTCGGAGGAGCTGGTGGATCTCTTTGAGCTTTCGCACGACATTGTCAGCCGGTTGGGAAGCAAGGCAGCGGACTGCGGCGTGCATGTAGAGCTGACGGGAGAATCCTGCAGCATATACGGTGTGCGGCGGCTCCTGGATGAAATGATTTACAATCTGACGGAGAATGCCATCAAGTACAACCATCGCGGCGGAAGTGTGACGCTCTGGGTCGGAAAACTCATGGATACGCCGGAGGTAATTGTCACGGATAACGGTATCGGAATTGCCAGGGATCAGCAGGAGCGGATTTTCGAACGCTTCTATCGCGTGGACAAAAGCCGCTCCAAGGAAACCGGAGGAACGGGACTGGGGCTTTCCATTGTTAAACATGGCGCGGAGCTCTCGCATGCAGACATTAAGGTGACCTCCGAGCTGGGGGTGGGAACACGAATGGAGCTGGTATTCAAAGGAAGCGGTGAATAAAGAAAGCAGGTATGACAGTGCCTGATGCAAAAAAGGCGTAAAGCTTTGAAAGGGCTTTACGCCTTTTTTGCATTCTTTACGTAGATTTTACAAAAAGCAGATACACATTTAACCGGAATTTTATATTATACACGTGGGTAAGAAGAAAAATAGGGTATACGAAAAGGAGTGATCTTATGTCGGATCTTGTAACAACACTGTTCGGTCTGCTGGGCGGATTGGCGGTATTTCTGTATGGAATGAACCAGATGAGCGAATCTCTGCAGAAGGCGGCCGGAGAGAAGATGCGCAGCATTCTCGGGTTTCTTACAAAAAATCCGCTGATGGGGGCTCTGGCGGGTGCACTGGTAACAGCGGTACTGCAGTCATCGAGCGCCACGACGGTCATGGTGATCGGCTTTGTCAGTGCGGGTCTTATGGGACTGCCGCAGGCAATTTCGGTCATCTTCGGTGCCAACATCGGCACGACGATGACAGCTCAGCTCATTGCCTTTGATATTGGGGATTACATTTATCCAATTCTGTTCATCGGGTTTCTTGTTCAGTTTCTGTCTAAAAATGAGAGAGTGAAGAATGTTGCTATGGTATTCTTCTCCTTTGGCCTCCTGTTTGAAGGGATTCAGATCATGTCCTCTGTTATGGAGCCCCTGGCAGAGAGCCCGATTTTTACCGAGCTGATGGGAAAGGTTCGGGATGTTCCGGCCCTTGGCGTTTTGCTGGGACTGTGCATGACGCTGGTCGTGCAGTCGTCTTCGGCAACGATTGCGGTACTCCAGAGCTTTGCGGCGCAGGCGGGGCCTGACGGCGTATCCAGTGTGATCGGACTTACCGGAGCGATTCCGATCCTGCTGGGAGACAACATCGGAACTACCATTACGGCACTTCTGGCATCGGTGGGTCAGAGCAAGGATGCCAAGCGTACAGCGGTAGCCCATTCCTGCTTCAATATTACCGGTTCTGCTGTGTTCATTTTCCTGATCCCGTGGTTTGCAAAGTTTGTGGAATGGATTTCTCCGAAGGGCCCGGAGGTGGAGGTGATTTCCCGGCAGATCGCGAATGCGCATACCACCTTTAATGTTGTCTGCACCATCGCGTGGCTGCCGATGATCGCGCTGATGGTCAAGATTGTCTGCCGCATTGTGCCGGATCGCCCGATTCTCGGGGCTGCTGAGCAGGAGGGGCATCCGATGTATCTGGATCTTCGTATGGTGGCTCAGCCGGAGGCAGCGCTTATCCTGGTCTCGAGAGAAATTGATCGCTGCATTCGGAATGCGAAGACATTGATTCCGGACATGCATGCTACAATCCTTGGGAATCTTGAAGGTGATAAAGATTCATCCGGAGAGCGGCAGGCGGAAAACGCTTTTTACCGGTCGTATAAGGGGTGCAAAGCAGTGCAGGAAAGCGTGATTTCATACATTACAGAGCTGTTCACCAGCGGATCTCTTACGGCGGATCAGGCAGACCAGGCTTCCAGTCTGCTGGCGATTATCACAAATGTGGATCGCGTATCGGATCGCTGCAGCGATATTGTGACAGGAATATCGGCAATCAATAAAGAAGGGAAAAAGCTTTCCAAAGAAGCGGTTACAGAGGTGGAAAAGTGCTTTGCTGCGGCGGGTGGTTTATACGAGCTTTCGACCAGTCTTTTGTATGAGCAGACGTCTTCACAGACGGATTCGTCCAAGATTAAAAAGGCCCGGAACAAGCTGCACAAGGTGGTGCGTCAGTTCAACAAAGCACACCTCAAGCGCATCGAAAGCGGCAAGTGTACAAAGGAAATGACGGGTATATACGCGGAGCTTTTGTACAATGTGGATCGTATTGCAGACAACTGTGTGGGTATTTCGGAGGAGGCGATCGATCACGCAGGATGTCTTCAGATGACGGCACTTGCCGGCGAGTAAGCAGCAATGGGGACAATGCTGAAAGTTTAACTTGACGTTCTGCACCCAGGAATGTAAGGTTGAAGGTATGAAAAGGGAGTAGCTGCCTGATCGAAGAGATCAGGATCCGGTGTCGTCAATACACGGCTTAGGCCCGGTGCCGGAACAGAGGGAGCTTGTGAATTCTGGCGGCAAGACTTTTATTGCAGATCACTGCGATAAAGGTCTTGCCGCTTTTTCATTGCAGGAATGCATAAGCGAAGAAATCCTTTATCACAGAGGGCAAATTCGTTTGCCTGAACACATGTATCCATCTATGGAGGTAACAAATGCAGCAGCTAATGGATTTATTCGGCAACGTGACCAATCTGACGTGGCAGATGGTCGCCATGTGGGGGATCGGAGGAATCCTCATATGGCTTGGAATCAAGAAGGAGATGGAGCCTACGCTCCTGGTGCCTATGGGATTTGGTGCCATTTTTGTTAACCTGCCCTTATCGGGCGCGGTTACGCAGACCATCGACGGCATCCTTACGGAGGGACCGCTGGACATTCTGTTTAATTCCGGAATTTCCAACGAGCTGTTTCTGCTCCTTTTATTCATCGGCATTGGCGCGATGATTGATTTTACACCGCTCCTGGCCAATCCGACGATGATGCTTTTCGGCGCAGCGGCGCAGTTTGGTATATTTTTCACCTTAAGCCTTGCAACATTGTTCGGCTTTTCTCTGCAGGATGCTGCCTCGGTCGGCATCATCGGCGCGGCAGACGGACCGACATCCATTTTCGTGGCGGATTATTTCAGCTCCAAATACCTGGGAGCAATCATTGTTGCTGCGTATTCCTACATGGCGCTGGTTCCCATCATTCAGCCGCCGGTGATCCGACTGATTACCACAAAGGCGGAGAGAACCATTCACATGGATTACCAGGCAGAAAGTGTGTCGAAGACGGCGAAGATTCTATTCCCGATCTGCATTACTGTGGTGGCGGGACTGATTGCTCCTCGCAGCGTAGCTTTGGTTGGCTTTTTGATGTTCGGCAATCTGATTCGTGAGTGTGGTGTTCTGGATTCACTTTCCGATACCGCCCAGGGAACGCTGGCAAATCTGATCACATTGCTGCTGGGTATCACGGTTGCATCGCAGATGCGCGCAGAGAATTTCCTGAATGTGCAGACACTGTTCATTCTTCTGCTGGGACTGGTTGCGTTTATTTTTGATACGGCCGGCGGTGTGCTGTTTGCGAAGATTTTGAATCTGTTCCTGAAAAAGAAGATTAACCCGATGATCGGTGCCTGTGGTATTTCCGCATTCCCGATGTCTGCCCGCGTTATCACACAGATGGGACTCAAGGAGGATCCGACCAATGTCCTGATCATGCAGGCTACCAGTGTCAATGTGTCCGGCCAGATTGCGTCGGTGATTGCAGGAGGTCTTCTTCTGAGCCTGATCCCGCTGCTGTAACAAAGAAGAAAAGGAGAACAGAAAATGCTTGCGAATTTTATGGAATCGCTGAAGGTTATGGGCTTTGGCATGTTGGGAATCTTCGTTGTGGCCATTGTCCTGATTGTTATTATGAAGGTGCTGACGGCATTATTCCCGGCTAAAAAGGAAGAGGAATAACCACCGCGGAATAGAAGATTTGCTATCGACTATGCGAAAGTGATAAAAAGGGGCCGACCGGACATCCAAGAATAAGGGAGTCCGGCCGGCCTTTTGGTTCTAAGAACCGAGAATTTCATACAGCTTCGGAACGATGATGTCGAGAGAATCGGGAGCCATCATTTCATCATGCTCCCGGGGAGTAAGGACCACCGTGAGTTTGTCTTTATCACAGTAGTTCTCATAGTTACCGGCCTGTCGTTTCATCATTTCCTGCCAGTATTTAAGAACATCTCCCTCTGCGGCTGCAGGAGTATGCTCCGGTTTAAAATAAGTAACAGTCCCGTGGTAGTTCTTCGGAACATGTGTATTCAGGTCTCTGGCAACGCGGGCAGCATTTTCAACCACGGCGTCCAGCATGCCGTTTTCCCTCAGCTCCTTGAACAGCGGACAGGTTTCAAAATAAGTGCGCTGCACACCGGCCTGCATAGGGGCTGCAAGTGTACGCATTTCGTCACTTGCCAGCGCATGTGCATCCAGCAGGATCAGATGCTCAACCGTTTCACCGAGTGCCTCCAGCTGGCAGGCCATCTCGTGCGCTACCACTCCGCCGTAGCACCAGCCGCCCAAGATATAGGGACCATTCGGCTGATATCTTTTCATAATTTCAATGTATTTAGCCGCGATCGCAGGAATTCCGCAGCGAATGTCATCATTATGATAGAGATTGTACGGCTCTATTACAGCAAAGGAATACATCTGCCGGATGCGCTGCGCGAGCTGATAATATGCGCTGCTGCCGGTATTGCCGGTGTGGACAAAGAACACCTTCCTGGGCGGCTGGTCTGAATAAATGAAGATCTCTGTATCGCTGCTGCCTGTATCCGGTTTATCCGGATAAGAGGCAGAGGATGCGGCCGCAGGCACATCCTCTGCAGTGTCCGCATCGGCTGCCTCGGAGAAAAGCTCCCTCCAGGTGCGAATTTCCTGATCCTTTGGGTATTCCTCCTGCAGAAGCTCCATCAGCTCTGCAAAGAGCATTCGCAGCATGGACAGCTCATAGGCGGCCTTGTTGGCTGCGATCATCAGGCAGGAGGATTCATTCTCGCGGTCTACACACGTGACGCGGAACATAGGGGTAAACTGCAGGTCAAAGTCTCTGGAATCTTCTTCTTGACATAAAAGTGCATAGACGGAGGGCACATCCATCCCGTCCGTGTGGATCATTTGGAGCGGAATTTTGCGATCTGTAATGACACCCTGCAGGATGGAGACATTCTGATAGGCAATGGAAGCACGCAGCTGGGAATAACGCTGGGATAATGTGTCCAGTACCCTTCGCAGAACACGCTCCTCCAGGCGGCTTTCCAATACAAACCAGAAGCGATTGTCAGAAACCATGCGGTCCGGATGAATCAGCTGCTGGCAGATAAGGTCATCCTGCTGCGCTGTGAGCGGCAGCACCTGGAGAACCTTTTCCCCATGCGCGAGGTATGCATATTTAACGGCCTCATATTCCTCAGCGGTCCAAAGGCGTTCATATCGGATCTGTGCGGCAGCTGCAATGGCGTGTAAAGAGGGAAGGGCCAGGATTTTCGCGCCGCTGATCCGAATTCCCTGATCACTTAGCATGGAGGCGAGCTCCATGGCGCGAAGAGAGTCGCCGCCCAGCTGTACAAAGCTGTCATCCGGGTCAATTGCTCCCTCAAGATGCAGGACAATGCCTGCACATTCAACAACGCGCAGCTCAGCCTCACTGAAGATTGCACCGATCAGGTGAATCTGCAGCGCGGGCTCCGGAAGCTCTCCGCGAATTACCTTCCCGTTTGCGTTTCGCGGCATCGCCCTCACCGCAGTCCACAGGTCCGGAATCATGTAGGATGGGAGAAACGCAGAGACTGCCGCAGTTACCTGCTTATCATCATAAGCGTCTGCGGATTCGTAATAGCAGGCAAGATGGTCAATGCCGTTGATGGTTTTCAGTACAACCACAACCTGGCCGACCGGGAAATGGAGCTGCGAAAAGGCCTTGGATACCTGAACCTCAACCTCCCCTGTCTCCACGCGGAAGCCCCGCAGCTTCACCATATTATCCATGCGGCCGAGAATGTAATAGATGCCATCGGCATCCCGGCGCATGCGGTCACCGGTGCGAAAATACAGCCTGCCGCCCAGTTGAATCCACTTTTGAGCAGTCTGTTCCTTCAGATGAAGATACTGATGCGACATGCGTGCGTCGCTGACAAGGAGCTCTCCTGGCTCACCATCCCTGACCGGTAAAAGATTTTCATCAACCAGTAAGGCATTCGTATCCTTGGTCAGGTAACCGATCGGCATGATGGTCTCGCTGCCGTAAACACGTATGGAGAAAATGGTCGCCAGCTCTGTACTGCCGTACATGTTGTAGACCCTTGTTTCCGGAGAAAACGGTGTGAAATTCCGCAGCTTTTCACCGCCGGCCAAAAGCGCAGTCCCGGCGGTGTCATATTCTTCTGCCATTGTGGCCGTCAGACTTGACGGCATGAACATGTGGGTAATGCCGTTTTCCTTTATGTAGCGGTAGAGTATGTCGGTGTTCTGGCGGACATCATTGGGGGCAATGCATACCGTTCCGCCGGCCAAAAGTGTGCCGAACATAAATACATTGGTGGCTACAAAGGTAAAGCCGGACATAATTCCCATGCGGCTTTCCGGCGTAAATGTAAGATCCTTGTGTCCGTCAAGCCAGTCATTTACACCCTGAAGAAGAGCGTGCCGATGAATGACCCCCTTTGGCTTACCGGTGGTGCCGGAAGTGTAGAGAATCATGGCCGGATCATCACTTCCCCTCGGAACCGGTGTGAAATCGGGAAGAGGTGCGTTCTCATTAAAAAAGAAGAGTCGGCATCCTTCCAGAGCAGAGCACCGGTTCCCGGCCAGATGACGATCGGCGAGAACAAAACGGACACCGGCGTCTTCCATCATATAAGAGAGGCGCTCGTCCGGATAAGCTTCATCAAGTGGCAGAAAGATGCCTCCGGCCTTCATGACAGCAATCGCTCCGATCAGCAGCTCCTTTTGGCGGGAAACAAGAACTGCGGCGGCTTCTCCGGCTGCAAGGCCGGCATTATGTAAAGCAGCTGCCAGGGCATTGCTGGCTTCATCGGCCTCCCGGTAGGTCAAGGAGCCGTTGCTGTCGCACAGGGCAGTGTGGCCGGGCATGGCAGCTGCTGTATTGGAAAACAATTCGTGAAATAGCAAACTCATTCTTTTCAAACCCTTTTGCTCATGTGGCGTTCCAACCGGAGGCTCTTTAGTGTTACGAGGACATATTGGTTACGCACTCATCTTGAATACTAATCGTGCAGGCCGCCCATGGCTTCGAGGAAACGCTGATAATAGTCTGCTCCGCAAACCGGCCAGGTGAAACCAAGGCGCGCCAGGATTTGTGCGGTGTAGGACACGCCAAGATCCTCCAGCCCGAGGGAGGATTTTGTGTCACTATTGTTTAATGTATAGGCCATAAAGGGCTGCATGGCATCACACCGTGCAGGGTCCTGGAGTGCCTCCTGAAGTGCCTCACCGAATTCCTCATCCTCTGCGTACCGGATACTGTAGCCGTAGCGCTGCAGGCCCTCAACCACATCACCCATGAGCGGTCTGTGGTTGTTGCTCATCATGAAGCAGACACAGGCGCGCGGGGTTCCGGACAGCAGGACTACTGCCTCTGCAACCTTATCAATGGGGGAGAATTCCGTCGGCGTTGTTGCGGCCGCATATGGCACCAGACCCAGAACCGAGAATCCCTTCAGGGTATTCATGTAATTATTGGTGGCGTAATTAACCTGAAAATGTCCGTCGCTGCTGCGCGGTGCCAGATTGCCCGCACGCAGAACCTTGGCATTTAATCCATCGGAAAGGATCTTTTCGTAGATCAGCCTTTCAGCCAGGAATTTAGAGCGAACGTACTGGTTGTCCTCGTACACCTGTCCGGCGTAGAGCAGATGCTCATCGTAAATGAGACCGTCTCTTGGAACTGCATTTGCCGGATGGCCAAAGATGCTTTCCGTGGAAATATGGACCAGCCGCGCTCCGTTTTTCTGACACCAGTCAATCAGATTGCGGACGATTCCGAGGTTGGCGCGTTCAATTTCATCACCCTTTGCAAAGTGCTTGACGCTGGCGGCACAGTTGATCACGGTAATGTTCTGTGCCTCCATACGGAAGTTCTCGAATGTTGCCGGATCGATGGCGTCCCCCTCCAGAAGGAAGATGCGCGTGCCGAACAGCGGCGCATAGTCTTCACCAAAGTAGTATCGCAGCAGCTCCTGGAAACGCTGCTGAGCATCCTGATCCTTTTTGGCGCGGACCTGGCAGTAAATCCTGCAGTCCGTGTGCAATACAAGCTGCCGGAAGACGTGCGTGCCAAGGTACCCGGTGGAGCCGCACAGGAGAACATCCCCGAGCTCTTGCCGTTCGCCGTTTCGGAAGGCTTCAACCGTGTTGCCGCGAAGGAGTGCGTTGATGGCGTGATAGTCGTACCCGTCACGGCCGATTTCTGTGACGCCCTCTCCATAGAAGGAGTCTGCGTCTTCGGCCTGCGGCGTTGCGGAAGCCTCGCAGAGAGCTGCATGACTTCCGGTAAAGGCGGCCAGCATTTTCGGCGTTGTATTCTCAAAAACATTCTGGTAGACGATGGCATAGCCCAGCTGATTGGCGGCTACCACAACCCGCATGGCGCTGATCGAGCTGCCTCCGAGTTCAAAAAAGTCATCGGCAGTGCCAACCTTCTCTACTCCCAGGATCTGACTGAATATCGTGCAGAAATCCTCCTCGGCCTGGTCTTTTGGCGCTTCATAACCGGCCTTTTTAACCTCCGGCTTTGGAAGCGCCTTTTTATCCACCTTCTGGTTGATGGTCAGAGGGATTTTATCAATCTGCATGGTGACCAGCGGCACCATATAGGCCGGCTTCCGGTCTTTTATAAACTGATTCAGCATGCTGATATCTACGACATCTTCACTGACTATGAAGGCAGCCAGATATTTGCCGCCGTTGTCGTAGCTGTAAGCCTGCACGGTGGCGTCCTTGATGCCCGGATACTCACGGATTACGGCCTCTACCTCCTTGGTCTCTACGCGGAAGCCGCGGATCTTAACCTGTCCGTCCTTTCTGCCGACAAACTCGACATCCCCATTCTCACGATAGCGGACAATGTCTCCTGTGTGATACATGCGGAAACGGTTAAACGGAGACTGGGTATAAGCCTCTGCAGTCTTATCCGGGCGGTTGAGATATCCTCTGGTCACCTGCGGGCCACAGAGACAGTATTCACCGGCCGCTCCGGCCGGCAGACGGTGTCCGCTCTTGTCCAGCACATATCCGGCGATCGTTACCATCGGCTTGCCGATCGGCACATTGGGTTCGTAGAACCGGATCGGGAAGAGGCTTACGCCGCAGCAGTTTTCGGTCGGGCCATAGCCGTTGATAATGGTATAGCTCAGCTGAGAAGGATCCATCGCCGGCAGCTTTTCACCGCCCATGACAAGGAAACGGAGCGTATCCATCTTCGGATAGTTCTGCACAAACTGCACTCCGACCTGTGTGGTGAGCAGAACCTGCGTGATGCCCATATTGTTAAAATAGGACGCCAGCTCACCCAGATTCATGCGTACCTCTTCCGGAATTACGCAGAGAGTTGCGCCGTTTAAGAGCGTACAGAAGGTGTCGGACATGCATACATCAAAGCCAAAGGAGGCAAAGGAGGCTGTCCGCCCGTCTGTGGTATAGAATCCTTCATAGTTGGAGCCATAGGCGAAGGCAACCATATTCCCATGCTCAATCTGGCAGCCCTTGGGAGTACCGGTGGAGCCGGAGGTATAGAGCATGATCATAAGGTCATGTGCCTTTGGCGCAGCCGGCAGTGCGTAGTGGTCCAGCGCTGCAGCGGCAGACATCAGCTCATCGACATACAGGACTTCGCCGTGATAGTCATCGACCAGCTCTGCCAGATCCCGCTGCGCAATCAAAAGACGTGCGCCGGAATCCTGTACCATGAAGTTGAGCCGCTCCTTTGGATAACTGGGATCCAGGGGCTCATATCCGCAGCCCGCCTTTAAAATTGCGAGCGGAAGAAGAAAGACCTGTTCGCTCCTGGATATAATGACGGAGACTACCTGCTCTGCAAGATCGGTTTTGCCGGTGATTTTGCAGATGCGCTCGTAGATGCAGACCGCCAGTCTGTCGGTGATCTCATCCAGCTCGCGATAGGTGTAGATCTTATCCTTGTAGATGGCAGCGTCTTTGTCCGGGAAGGCGGAGACAATCTTTTTAAACTTACTTACAACGGAATCCTCCGGATCAAAATCAAGCCGCATCGGTTGGTTGTAGCCATCGAGAATTTTCCAGTCCTCTTCATTGGTCAGGCTGATATCGGCAAGCGTCTGCGGAAGGATGAGCTGCATGGCTGCCAGACGGATGCTGCGGGCAAATCTTTTTGCAAAAGCCTCACTGAACAGAGCGGTATCATAATTAATCTGAATTGAGCCGCCGGTTTTCTCGTCACCGAAAATCTGGATCGAAATCGGGAGCTTTGCCCGGTCACTTTCCAGATTTTCTGTTTGCAGAGTGCCCTGCTGTGTTTCATAGCGGCTCAGGACACCAACCTGATAGGCATAGGATATCTGCGGCTTAAAGTCGTATCTGGCAGCGATGGCAGCAAACGGATGATTCTCATGCCGAATCACACCGGTGAAGAGCTCTGCTGTCCGCTTTATAAAGTCACCGGTTGATTCCTCCGGAGAAAGGCGGGATGCCAGCGGCAGCGTATTCACAAACATGCCGACAGTATGTGCAAGACGCACATCACTTCTGCCGCTTGAAATGGTTGCTATTGCGACCTGGTCCTCACAGATGTATCTGCTGACAGCAAGGAAGGCTGCTGAGAGATAGACTGCAGCCGGAGAGAGTGCATGTTCCTGGGCGTATAGCGTGACCGCTGCCAGATCCGCGGGAACACATACCGTTCCTTCCGTGTGAGGGAGATCTTTTTCGTAGACATCCGGAATCAGCTGGGAGGCTTCTTCCACATCGCCCATCACCTGATCAAAAAAAGCTTCATTTTCTTCTGTAATCTGCTGACCGGCAGCAAGATCGAAGCAGGTAAACGTCTCCGGAGAGATTGAATTGCCGTCCAGTATGCAGCACAGCTCCTGCAGAAGGATATCGACGGAAGCTCCATCCGCGATGAGGTGATGCAGATCAATCAGGAGATACAGAGCATCTGCACTTACAATTTCAAAGCGTGAAAGCGGTCCCCTTTCCAGGTCAAAGGGCTTTACAAACGTCTTTTTATATTCCGCAAATTCCCCGGCAGACATTGTAAGAATCGGAACGGAGACTGTGAAATCCGGCAGCTCAGCCTGGATGATGGATTGCGCATTATCCGAGGTGAAGTGACTGCGAAGCGCGGGATGTGCCTTTATAAGCTGTTCAACGGCCAGCTGCACATTGCCTGCTTTTGTGGTATCCGGAAGCCGCAGACTGAGGGAAATATTGTAGAAGGTGCTGTCTGGATTGGTAAGGCATTCAGAATACACACCCTGCTGCGCAAATCCCAGCGGGGACTGCAGCGGCGTGTTCGTTTCCTGGTGCTCGTTTTCATATCTGTCTTCCCCGGGAGATGCGATGGAGGACTCTGGAGCTTCACTGCCCGAAGAAGTCATCCACTGCTTCAGAATCTCATTCTCGATGGTCTGGAGCGTGGCACCGTCCAGCAGATCGAAGGCATTGAGAGAAATGCCGTAGGTCTGATACAGCATGGCAGAGAGCTTGATGCTGTTGATGGAGGTCAGACCAACGGCGGTTAACGCATCCGCAACGCCGAAGGCATCTGTTCCGAGAAGCTTCGCCAAAAGCGCATGAATCTGATCCTCGAGGACATTCATGGGCGCTGACACCTTCTGTGAGGCGGCTGCAGGAGCCGCTTCCGGCTTCGGAAGAGCGTTTTTGTCGACCTTCTGGTTAACATTGTAGGGGATTTTATCAATCTGCATGGTGACAAGCGGGACCATGTAGGAGGGCTTTTTCTCTGCGATGAAGGCATGAAGCGCCTGGATATCTACAGGATCCGTCCCGCAGACATAGGCGGCAATAAACTTCCCGCCGTTTGGATCATCAAAGGCCTGAACGGTAGCATCTGTAATGCCGTCAAACTCGCGGATTACAGCTTCAACCTCCTTGAGTTCAATGCGGTATCCGTGAATCTTGACCTGGTGATCACGCCTGCCGACGAATTCAATATCTCCGTTTTCGCGGTAGCGCACGATATCTCCGGTGCGGTAGGCTCTTTGAAAAAGAGCGTTCTCCTCCTGGAAAAACGGATTGGAAATAAATACCTCTGCTGTCTTATCCGGGCGGTTAAGATATCCCCTGCCTACCTGCGGACCGGCGATGATCAGTTCGCCGGGAGCACCGACGGGGAGCCGGTGCATAAAGCGGTCAACAATGTAGAGCTTATTGATACCATAGCATTTGCCGATCGGGATATTGGATTCCTTCTGCAGAACCCGTTTCTCAGTGACACACATTGTGGCTTCGGTGGGTCCATAGAGATTGATCAGCGTATAATCGGTCGGCGGATCGAGGGAGGCCAGCTTTTCACCGCCGGTCAGAAGATACTTGAGGCTGCTCTTGTGAATGTTCGTAGCAAACTGGTAGGCAACAGCAGTTGTAATTGTTGTGCAGCGTACCTGATTGTCGATGAAATACTGGTTCAGAGCAATGAGGTCGAGCCGGATTTCCTCCGGGATAATGTGCAGCGTTCTGGCCCCGGTCAGCGCCGGACAGATATCCGCCATATGGGCGTCAAAGCCAAAGGAAGCATAGGAGGCGAGGTTGTCGCCGGGAGCCAGATCCAGGTAGCTGTTGTACCAGCTGCACCACGTGGTGATATTCCTGTGCTCCAGAATAACGCCCTTCGGCACACCGGTGGAACCGGAGGTGTAGAGCAGCACCATGGCATCCTCCGGTGAGACGCCGGGGAGCGGAGCACCGGAAAGACTCTCATCATGAAAAATGTCGTCAAAGGAATCCGTGGACAGTCTCTTTCCGGTATACTCATCCAGCATGTCCGCATAGGCCGGCTCTTCTATGACGAGGGCAGCAGAGGCATCCTTTACCATGAAATTCAGTCTCTGCCTGGGATAGGCAGGATCCAGCGGCTGGTAGGCACAGCCCGCCTTCATCGCAGCAAGAGGTGCGATGACCATATTCTCATTTCGGGAGATAAGAATGGAGACAATTGGCTGAGAGTCAGCGCCCTTTACCTGGTCGTAAATAACAGCACCCAGCCGATCGGTCATTTCATCCAGCTGCCGGAAGGAATACCGGCGATCCTTGAAGACAAGCGCTGTCATATCCGGATAGTTACGGACACTTTCTGCAAAGAGGGAGACAATATCTTGCCTGCCGAGCGCATTTGAGAAGGCAGGGGTATTGAATCCGTCCAGTATGCCAATCTGCCTGGAGCTGCTGACATTGATATTCTGCAGCTGCGGTTTGATCAGAAGCTCATCAAGGATGGTCTGGTAGACTTCAAAGAAATTCTCTATGAGAGTGTTGCTGTATCTGTGAGCAGGGTAAGTGCTGGAAAGCTCATAGCCTTTTTCCCCCTTGAAAATCTGTGTGCAGAAAAACAATCCGGGGACTTTGTCCTCGTAGGGAGCAATGGAGGAGGTGATCCCGTCCGTGGTCAGCTCGAAGTGGTGGAAGTTATCCTGATAGGTGAACAGAATATCGCTCTTCACGCCAAGATCCCTGCAAAGATCTGTAAAGGCATATGCCTTACTGCCCCTGGTTTTCAGGCTCTGCGTGCGGAGCGTCCCCAGCAGCTCCTCTGTCGTATCGATGCCCTGCAGATCAACAGCCACCGGAAGCGTTCGAACCAGCATGCCAAGGGCAGAATGCAGCGAGGCATCGTCTCGTCCGTGATAAACGGTCGAGAAAAACACCTTGTCATCAGCACTGAATTTAGACAGCGTCAAAGCAAAGGCAGCTGTAAAAACGGTTGCCCGGGAGGTTTTTGTCTGCTTAATGAAATTGTCCAGTATTGTATTGTCGATGGATAGAGGGCGGGTATAGGTATCAAAGGAAGGCTCCGGGTCCTGCCTGTCCGGCAAAGGGAGGGAGTCTGTTTCATCAAAGGAGGAAAACTCCTTTTGAAACCAGGACTTTTCTTCATCATATACGTCACTGCAGCGCAGCTTCTCCTCCTGGAGATGCAGTCTAAAGAGATCATCCTCTTCGCCCAGAAGAGGCTCGTTGTTATAAGCCCTGGAAACTTCCCGGAAAAAGACCTGGTGAGACCAGCCGTCGGAAATCAGGTGAGAAAAATTGGTGTAAAGGTAATTCCCCTTTGGCGTGCGGTAGATCTCTATGCGAAATAAAAATCCATGAAAAAAGTCATATGGGTGGTCCAGATCGCCGCGGACGGACGCAATGTCATCCACATCCAGTACCTGCGTTTCGAAGGGAATATCCTGTGCCTCCAGCAGGATATCCTGCTCTGGCGTTCGGATCAGATGGGATTTGATGTAAGGATGTGCCGTAACTGCGGCATCCAGCGCATGCCGTAAGCGGTCAAGATTTACCGCGGTCGGAAGCTTTGTTAACGTCTCAATGTTGTAGTTGGACCCATCGCTGGATACCTGTTCAGCCCCAAAGATACCCAGCTGGTTCTGCAGTAATGTGTAGCTCATGGCATGCCCTCATTCTTTCGTCTTCGCATCCTGGGGGTAAAGTACTTTTACCCCTAATACTACGTCATGGGAGAATTTCCATGACATGATCCATGTGAACCATCTTAAAGAGATTCTGAATTTCCTTATTAATGCATCTGGCACTCAGCTTGCCCTGATTTTTTTTCATTTCCTTTGCAATCATGAATAGGATTCGGAAGCCGGCCGACGAAATATAGTCGATTTTGCCAAAGTCCAGGACGAGAGCAGAAGGAGCTTCCTTGAGGACATCCTCGATTTTGGCGGCAAAGTCAGCCGCTGTAGTGGAATCGATCATTCCCTCCAGGAGTACAATTGTCTCACTGTTATTTTTCTGTGTTTCCATCTCAAACATGCGCATCACCTCGTTTTCTCTACCGGCGAAATTACTACCAACTGGATGTTATTTCCCTCGATATTTGTATAGTGCCAGACATCGGCGATGGATTCAACCATAAAGCGTCCCAGGCCGCCAACCTGCGTATAGGGGTCATATTCATCAATGTCCTGCACGTTTTTGGTGGAATCAAACGGAATGCCGCTGTCTGTAAGCTGCAAAAGACAGGTGCCGTCCCCTAGAACCTGCTTGCGAATCAGGACAGTGCCGTCATCCCTGTCATAAGAATAAGAAGCAATGTTGATAAAAAGCTCCTCGCTCATCAGGCGAAGCTCATTTTTGATCTCTGCAGGAATCGTATCATCCTCCAAAATCCAGCTGCGAAGCTGTGGATAACAGGACGCCTTTGCGGGAAGCAACAGTTCATGGGCCTTTGATGTAAAGGTGAGCATCGTAATGTCATCATATTGATCACATTCTGCGCTGAAGCGGGAAAGCTCTTCAAGGACGGAAGGGATTGTGTCGGCACCCTGATGCGCTCGCAGCAGCTGCTCCAGCCGCTCAGTACCAAAGAAAGCATGCGCGCTGCTTTGCGCTTCGGTAACACCGTCGGTATAAAAGAAGAGCGTGCTGCCAAGCGGCAGAAATTCTTCTGTGGTTTCATATATTTCATCGGCCATGATCCCAAGAGGCATCCCGCTGGAGTCTGCAAAGACTTTGATTTTATTGTCAATCAGACAGTAAGGCGGATTATGACCGGCATTGCAGCAGCGTATTGTGCCGCGGGACATATCGATATAGGCCAGAAAAACGGTTACGAACATCATGTCCGGATTGGTGTGCTCCAGTTCCTGATTCACGGCGGTCATCACATCCTTCGGATCATTGAATCTTTTGGCAAAGCCTCGGATCAGGGTGATGGCGCTGGCCATAAAGAGTGCGCCGCTTAGCCCTTTCCCGGAGACATCGGCAATGATTAGGACCGTCTGTCCGTTGCATGTAAAGTAGTCAAAAAAGTCACCGCCGACATTTTTGGCCGGCTTCATGCAGGCATGAATCTCGCAGAATTCGTCCTTCCATGAGGAGGCCGGCAGAAAGCCCTGCTGAATTCTGGCAGCTGCATTCAGCTCGTAAGCCTGTCGATTCTGGATTTCTGTATAGGCCTTTATACGCTCAACGTTGTCGCGTATATTGGATGCCATGCTGTTGAAGGAGGTTTCGATGCAGCCAAATTCATTGTCACAGTCAAGAGAAAGAGCCGGTGGGGTATAGGTGTCGTCCTTGCCGAATTCCTCCATCGCGCGGCTGATCATTTCGGCCGGATGAATGACGTTTTTTTTCATGAAGCCATACAGCACAACCGGGCTGAGCATCCCGATGATCAGGAAAAACAGAATTCTCTGGGGAAGAGATTCCATCAGAGTGCGCTCCATTCTGGAAATACTGACATCTGCACCGATTACGGCGACGACCTCATTAGCATCACTGTAGAGCGGGACATATGCGGAGATGACATGACCAAAGTCGTTGTTCATTTCGAGGTTTTCGGATTTGCTGGATCCATCCATGATGTGCAGCATGGCATCGGAAAAGGTGACATTTCTTTGCATGGGATTCTGCAAAACTGCATTTACGAGGACCTGCACATCCTCGCTCCCGACAAGATACTCATAGGATAGGGTGTTTTCCTTCTCGTCCGGGACGACAATATAAAGAAAAAGAAGATCATTTTCCCGGAGCAGCTGCTCCATGGTGGTCTGCACCTTTTCCTTTACTGAGATATTGGAGGATGCAGCGTAGTCTTCGTATGTAGAACAGGAAAAGGAGAGCGACTGCGCAGCATACGCTGCGACCATCTGAGAACGCTCGTAGGCATCACTGCGGGCGGTTCTTACCGTAAAAATAACCATGGCACCGGTGAAGAGAAGTGAAATGATCAGGAGAAGCTGCAGTATGGATCGTGCAATGGAATGTCTCATGAGAATGTTCTCCGTTCTTGCTGCTGAGTAGTACTGATGAATCTATTGTAACGGTTTGACCGCGATTGACAAAAGAAAAAGATCATGAAAAAGAGAAGCGCTGAAAAAGAAATTGATTGTATGACGGTCGGTTGAAAAGATATAATCGTTGGTACATACCGCAGGAATTGCGGAGAAGGGGAGCTTATGAGAAAGAAAGTAGTAGGAATGCTGCTGCCGGGGGCTTTGGCCTGTGTGACGGCACTAGATCCGATCGTTGCCTGCGCACAAAGCAGTGCAGATGGGATAAAGGCGGCGGACTATCTTCTGGACAACCAGAAGAAGGTGGAACGTCAGATCGAAGAGGCAGGGTCCGGGGAGTCTTTTCCTGAAAAATTTGATTTGAGGGATCAGGGAGTCGTGACTCCTGTGAAGTTTCAGAATCCCTGGGGAACCTGCTGGGGCTTTGCTGCAATTGCGGCAGCAGAAACGAGCATATTGACCAGCCTTGGCACAACATATGAGGAAACCGGGCTTGATCTTTCTGAGCACCATCTGGCGTATTTTGCGCGCAGCTATATGAATGACGGCTCTTCGCAGGACGGAGAGGGCATCCACCTGGTTGAGGATGTTGACAGAGATCTCCTGAATGCGGGCGGCATGATGTTCACGGCTACGTCGATCTTTTCCAGTGGAATCGGTGTGGTGGATGAGGAGACCGTTCCCTACAGAGGCAAGGAGAGCAAGGCGGACGGCTTCCTGCACAACGTCTATTACAGCGAGAACGATGACTGGACGATTCCGGATGATTATAAATTCCTGCAGCTGTATGAGCTGATCAATTCCGATGTCCTTCCGTCTCCGGCGCTTTACTCGGCGGACTGTGACGTCATGGATGAGGCGGATCTGGATGTGCGCAACGCGGCGTATATCGGGTATGACCAGAGCGCAACCGATACGATTAAAAAGGTCCTCATGGAAGGGAAGGCGGTGTCCATTGCCTTTGCAGCGGACACCTATATGCCGGCGGATGCACTGAATGATGATCTGGATCCGGTCTATCTGAATACAGAAGACAATAAGTGGACGCATTATACCTATGACAGCGCACCGCCTACCCATGCGGTGACCATTGTCGGCTGGGACGACACCATCAAGAGCACCGATTTCCTTGATCATTCGGACGATGTATGGGGAGACGGAAATGCGTATCAGCCGGAGGGAGACGGCGCGTGGATCGTCAAGAACAGCTGGGGGGCAGATACCGAAGAATTCCCGAATAAATTCAGCTGGGGCATCGAGAACGAGGAAGGCAAGGCAACCGGATATTTTTACATCTCTTACTATGACCGGAGCCTTGTGGGACCGGAGATTTTCGAGTTTGATACCAGCAGCGAGGAGAAGACTGGCTACATTATTGACCAATACGACTACCTGCAGACGGACGGAACTTCCGGATGGATCAGCGGCGGGAAGATGAAGATGGCCAACGTATTCACGGCAGAATATGACGAAGAGCTGGAGTCGTTGTCCTGTGAAACCGATGAGGAGAATGCGGATGTAGAGTTTGAAGTATATCTTCTGGATGATAATGCGGCATCGCCGGAGGATGGGCAGCTGGCGGCTACGGCCAGCGCAAGCTTCGAATACGCCGGTTATCACAGAGTGGATGTGGACAGTCCTGTCCATATTTCCAAGGGACAGAAGTATTCTGTGGTTGTGACGCAGCGCGTTTCTCTGGATGGAGAGGAATGCTATGCCGTCTCCACCAATTCCAGCGCGAACAGCAAGGAGTTTGTTGAAGAGTACAACCGGCAGGTGCACTATGAGAACAGAGGAAGTGAGCTATCAGATTATGAGGATGATCTGCTTAGCTACTACAGCGTTGGGGTTGTAAATCCCGGGGAGAGTTATTTCTACGCAGAGGAGACAGGCGGCTGGTCGGACTTCTCGGACGTCGTTACTGCCATTCAGGAGGATCCGGAGTACACGGACTATGTGTATGACAATTTCCCGATTAAGGCGTACCTTGCATTTGCGGATGATACCGAAATGAGCGCAGAAACGGGCGGCGAGCTTCCGGATCTTGGCTACGCAGAGCCGGCTGGCAGCATTCATACCAAGACGGTCGTTATCATTGGCATCGTGGTGCTTGTTATTATTCTGTTCATTGTGCTGAAGGTTCGCAGGCACAGAAAATGGCGCAGAATGAAGAAGCAGCTCGCGGAGCAGGAACAGGAGATTACGCGCCTGCAGGAGGAAGTGCAAAGGCTTGCGGGACAGACGGTGACAGAGGCGAAGGCGGCGGAGCCTGAACCGGCGCAGCCGGTGAACGCCCCGGACGAGAAAGAGAAGGAGCCGGGGCAGAAAGAAACGGAATAAACCGGAAAACGGATGCTGACAGGAAATGCGGATATAGGAATTTCCTGAACAGATGTCGATGGTAGGCCATGGGATAAAAGAAAACGCACAGGATGTCAATAGAAGACATCCTGTGCGTTTGTTTGGTGCAGGTATGATTCGCAAATCCTAAATATGGCTGGCCAGCATCCGCCGCATCTTGCGAACGGCCTTGCGGCAGAACCGGCCGGCCGTCAGATCGAAGCGATGCGTAAGCCTTGTCCACGCCGTGATGGGCGGCAGAATCAGGTATTCATACTCCTGTCGATGCTCCAGAAGATAAGCGGGATACGTCTCATCCAGCTCTACGCGACAAAAGGTTGCATTCCGTCCGAAAATATCCTGCCCCAAAACCAGCTTATCCATGGTCTCGGCAATGATCTCTGCATCGTTGTATTCCTGATGGGCGGCCGCACGTATTTTGGTTCCGATGCGGTTTAATACATTGGTTTCCTGGTGCCCTCCCATATAACCGAAGTGCCAGCCGCCATCCTCTACGCGGATGGACCGGGGATCGGTAACCGGGACCAGATCGCGAAGGCGTACAATCCCCTCCGGGGGAATGCTGCGGATGCTGCAGATCTTGGTGCCGAGCCACTTCCTCTGATCCTCCGGAATCTCCGGGAACTCTCCGGTAATGGAGTGGAGACGAACCGGCCTTTCTTCCATATTCAAAAACACATAGAAATTCCGCTGGGCCAGATGGTAGACCTTCGACGGGTCATAGTCCGCCAGAACGCGGGAAAGGGCAGCGGGATTTGGAATCTCATCCAGATCTCCGAACAGAATCACATCCTCATCCGAAAGCCCCTGCAGATGGTCCATCAGATGGTTCTTCTGAAAGTAATCCCTCCTGTGGGTCAGCGGCTGACCGGGGATTTCGGGGGCATATGCTGCTGCAGCAGGATTTACGTGAATGCCGTCCTCAGTCAGAACATCGTCTTCGACCACAACATAATCGATCTTGTGCAGGAAGGGGGTGAACATGTCCTTGTGCGCCGCAAAGCACAGCTTCTTTTTGTCGCCGGAGAAGGTTCGTGTCGATTCCTCGATGACAAATCGGTCGACATACGGGTCCAGAACATGCAGCCGGAGATTCAGAATATCCAGTTCGTTAAAAAAAGGAATGCAGTCAATAACCATGCTTATTTCTCCAGTATTTACTCCTTCGCCAGAACAAAAGAGGGCGGATGGCGCTACGAACACGGTCCGCCGGTGAGACAAAGCGGGGGTAGGAAGCGTTTTCGCCGCGCCACTTATGAAAAGCGAAGGGCTCTATACCTTTGTTCTCCGGCAATGGGTGTTCGCGGCCAAAGCGTACAGCAGCTTCCAATGGAGCAAAGGTGAGACCGTCCGCTTCCATCTGATTTTTGGAATGGCAGCAGAGGAAAATATCTTCGTTGTAGAATCCATCATCGACAGGAACCCAGGGAAGCTGATGCTCAGTGGGGTAGGCGAGCAAACGGCGGGAACGGATGGAGACACTGTTGCCGACGCGGCAGATAGTTCCCCTGGAATCCCGGTAGGCATAGTCGTTCGTCGGCAGCGGCCAGGGGGAGCCGATGTAGTCGTAGCGCAGGAAATCATCACTCCACTTTTCCGGGTGAATGACGAAGCCGTCTGCATGAACCAGCAGGATGAAATCTGTTTTGATGTAGGGAGCCAGCTCGTACACCATGAAATGATTGAACTTATCGATGCTGTCGATTTTATCGCAGCAGGCAAAGCGAATGCCGGATGGAAGCCCGAAGGGTTTGCGGTCCGTCACCAGGACGACATCACCGAAATCAATGCCCTGCATGGAGTATTCCATCGCCTTGATGGTCTCGTAGAGCTTCACACTGGTAACTGCTGTCAGTGTTACACTTGGGAGCTGAAGCTTCCCGTTTTTATAGTTCATGAAAAATTAGTCCCCTTCTGCCGAATGTTTTAATAATCCCGGCTCTTCTGAGCAGGGACCGCTCAATCTTGCGAAGATAAAAGCGTCCGTACAGGAGCTTGCGCCGCAGGATCTGCAGATACATGTGCGCTTTTCCGGGACGTACGTTGCGGCGCGCGTACAGACGGGAGGTTTTCTTGTATTCCTCCAGCTCTTTTCTGCACTCGCCTGGCTCCCAGATTTTGCCGTGCTTGTCCTGATAATGCAGGAAGCTGTAAATGTTCTGCTCCGAGGACCAGAAGCCGTCGCTGATATTATGTCTTGCCCAGTACTTGGGTGCGATGGCATAGCGAAGCTCCGTGCTGGTAATCACTGGCATCAGGGAAAAGGAGGAGTTGGAGAGAATGAGGTACCGCGCGTTTTTAAGGGTGACATAGTCCTTTCCGACATCAAAATGGTGGCACTCGTATTCCGGAAGAACCTTTTTGGCAGCCTCCTCGTCTTCGGTAACGATCATAAAACGCATGGCCGGATTGATCTTTTTCATGTTGGTGATGGCGTGAAGCCAGTAGCGCCGGTCGAGATAGAGCTCCGGGTGACCCGTGTATTCGCCGCCCCGCATGTTGATGATGCAGAGGTCATCTGCCGTATATTCATAGGATTCGTATTCCGGCTTGACCTTCAGCCAGTTTCGGATCTCCGGAATATGATGGCCAAAATAACGCTCGTCCTGCAGATTTCCGTATAAAAGCGTCTGATCCTTGATGCTGTAGATCCGCTCGTCCGGCCCGCTGATGTAGCAGCCGTTTGTCATGTCATGACGGGAATTGCCCATATAGAGGCGATCATCCTGCTCATCAAAGCGCGTGTACTGATCCATCTGATCTCGGGGGATTTCCTCTCCGAGATCAAGATCCATAAAATACATGCCTTTATTGGACTGTGCGACATTTCCCACCTGCTGCGGATTAACACAGCCGAAGGAAAAACCGAGGTCCTCGGCAATGCATCGTCCGGATATAAAGAAAAAAAGCTGATTTCCAAGCCCAAAGCCTGGAATGAATTCAACACCGATCATAATAGAGAGACCTCACTGTTCATAACCTTCTGCTTGAAGGCGTCAAACGTAAACTTGACTGCAGGCGACAGGCTCACGTTGAAATGCGGTGCAGCAGATACCTGTCATTTGGAAATCGGTGCACCGGCTTCGTGTACAATGTGCTCGCCATCCAGTGTGGCCGGCGTAATTTGCTCGTTTGCAACGCGGAAGATGCGGTCGCACTTTTCGATGGTGTTGAGACGGTGGGCGATGATGATCATGGTCTTTTTGCCGTGGAAGGAGTTGATGGCCTCCATCAGCGCTGCCTCTGTGTCGTTGTCCAGAGCAGAGGTGGCTTCGTCGAACACCAGGATCTCAGGATTGTGATACAGAGCGCGGGCGATGCCGATGCGCTGGCGCTGCCCGCCGGAGAGACGTACGCCCCGGTCACCGATCTTCGTGTCAAGTCCCTCCGGGAGGGAACGAATGAATTCATCCAGCTGAGCCTCCTTCAGAACCTCCCACAGGCGTTCTTCGCTGACATCCTTTGCATCGATGCCGAAGGCGATATTCTCACGGATGGACTCGTCAATCAGATAAATGCTCTGCGGGATGTATCCGATTTGCGCAAGCCACGAATCGTAATTGGAGAAAATGTCGGCACCATCACACAAAATGGAACCCTCCTCTGCGTGCAGAAGCCCCAGCAGAATGTCCACAATGGTGGATTTGCCGGCACCGGACGGGCCCATGATGCCGACGGACTCTCCGCGGCGGATTTCCATATTGGCGTGGCGGAAGATATAGGTATCGCTGTCCGGATAGTGAAACGAGATATCCTTCAGCTCGATCCGGTCGGTCAGGTGAAGGGCCGGCCCGGCAATCTGTGACCGGCGTGCCTGCATTTCACCCTCGGTTTTATTGGATTCGGTCAGGTTGTCATACAGGTAATTCAGGCTCGGCTCCTCGTAGGCTGCCTGCGCCATGTAGGTGTTGATGCGGTTGGCGCTGGGCAGGATGCGCACAGCGGCGACCGCAAAGGCAGTCAGCTGCGTCAGCAGGAGCGTAACATCTCCGCCCAGAACCATGTAGAGGGCAATGAAGCCCAGAACACTGACCATAAATACTGTCTCAATCATGAGACGGGGGAGATTGTTGAAGACTGCATAATCAGTGGCAACGACCGCTCCTACCTTTCCGCTTTCGTAGTAGTTGCGGATAAAGAAATCCTGACGGTTCAAAACCTTGACATCCTTCAGACCATAGATTGCCTGCAGGCGCCATTTGGCGATGCGGGATTGGATTTTCTGGTTGCGGCTGCCGATGGTGTTGAGTCGGGGTTTGATGCACTTGGAGCTGACCATTGTCATGGCAAGGAGAATAATGATGATGAACAAGGTCATCTGCCAGTTTACAGCCAGCAGGAAGATACCAAGGAATACAGACACTACGATCTCTGTGGACATCTGCAAAAGGCACAGAATCAGAGAAAAGGTCTGCGGAATGTCGCTGTCGGTGATACGGAAAACCGTAGGGATATCAGCCCCGAGATAGTCCTCGTACGGGCGATTGAGGAAATCCCGCATAACGCGGCTGATCATGTCGTTGCGGGCGTTGGTGATGAACTGATTCTGCTCTTTTGTTACGAACAGAAGGAATGCATTCTTGACGACGTAAATCACCATCAGAGAAACCAGCATGGCAATGGTTAGCCGGAAGGTGGTGGTCAGACCAAGACCATCTGCGGCATCCTTCAGAAACGGATAATCATCCATATATTCTGTGATGGTGTCCGGCGAGGTAATTGCTGTAACAATCGGAACAATCATGGAAACGCCGATGGTTTCGAGAATGCCGCTGATGAGGATCAGAACGCCGATTCCGACGCACTGGCGCTTTTGTCTGGCATTGAGCACATAGGATAGCTTACGGAGCATGGAAAGGTTCTCGGTTTCCTTGCTGGCTGTCTGTTGATTAAAGGAACTCATGTATGTGGATTCTCCCTGTCGCCCAGTGGGCAGCGTAATGACGTTTCATTATACGTGATTGTTTAGCGCTCATCTCGAATTTGATACTCGAAAATGCCCGGCGTGGCTGGCGCTAAACAGACATCATAACTATTCAGCACCCATCTCGAATGTGCATTCGCAAATCCTCGATGTGGCCGGCCTGTGGTGCTTGCACCTCGCCCGCCTGCCAATTTCAATCGTGAATTTGCCTGCAAGCAGATGGTTCACGATTGAAATATGGCAGGTGCTGAACGGATATCATTATATCACAGGCGCGAGATGGTTATACATCAGGCAAAGTGATACAATATGGCGGTTGGGCGAAAAGGAGGAATCGGTGTTCCGACTGCAGTGTCGAGCAGGTTTTCGGAAGATCTTTTAAGGGTGATATGGACAGACAAGATGAGCGGCCTCGCAGCAGGCGGGAATATGAAGATGAGAATGCAAGACGCCGGCGGCTTCGCAAGGCAAGAAGGGCCAGAAGAGAGCGGGAGCTTCGGAGAAAAAAACGGATTCTGGTAGCTGTGATTTTGCTGGGGATTGTCCTGGCTGCGGGCCTTGGAGCAGCTGCCGTGCGCAGCATACTATCCAACAGGGATAAGACGGCAGACGTTTCTGAACAGGATGCGGCCGCAGCAGAGACAGTGTCTGCTGCAGTGACCACGGAAGAAAATGCGGAGAATAATGCAGAAGATAGTGCTGCAGAGAATGCCGGCGGGCATACAGCTGCAGCAGATGCACCATACGTATTCACGGAAACGGACAGTACCGTTTGGCTGGGAGAGAGTCTGACGGACATTTCCATTTATGATGCGCAGCGGCATATCACATCCGAAAATGCACAGACAGAAACCTCGGAAAGTGCATTAAGTGACGCGGATAAGGAAGAGGCTGCGAAGGCATCGGATTATGTGGACAGCCAGTATGCTATTGTGGTGAATACGGCGACCGGAGAGATTCTGGCGGAGCGCCGGGCGTTTGAACGCATGGTTCCGGCCTCTATGACAAAGGTAATGACGCTGCTGGTGGCCGTGGAGGCAATGGAGGACCAGGAAAGTCAGCTGCAGGATCTTGTAACTATTACGCAGGAAATCTGTGATGAATCCTACAGCTCCGGATCCAGCTTTGTGGGATACGGTGTGGGTGATACGGCTACCGTGGAGGATCTTCTGTATGGTGCCATTCTTCCTTCGGGGGCGGATGCAGCCATGGCGCTGGCTGAGTACACCTCCGGAACGCAGGAGGCCTTTGCGGAGCTCATGAATCAGAAAGCGCAGGAGCTGGGAATTTCTGAAACGACCCATTTTACCAACTGTGTAGGCTTATATGACGAGAATCATTACAGCACTGCCTATGATATGTGCGTGATCATGCGGGCGGCCATCGACAATGAGCTTTGCCGGAAGGTGCTCTCGGCACACACATGGACAACGGCGGCGCTTAAGGACAATCCGGACGGCGTGGAGCTGTCCAACTGGTTCCTTCGGCGCATCGAGGATCATGATTCCGGCGGAACGGTGATCTGCGGAAAGACGGGCTTTGTTAATGAATCCGGCAACTGTGCGGTCAGCTACCAGGAGTCGGAAGACGGAACCGGATATATTGCCTGTACAGGGCTGACGTACAATCTGTGGCGCTGCATTTATGATCATGTTGCCTTATATAAAACCTATGCGAAATAAATATGCCTGCTGTCTCCTGACGATACTGGCGGTGATTCTTGCCTTTGGCATCCGAACCGGGATTTTATTGTCAGAGTATCCGCAGGTAAAGGTTCCACTTGCGACAATTTACGGAGAAGAAGACCGGAATCTGACCAATCTCAGCAGAGACGGACAGCGGCTTCGGTCGGAGTCGGATGATACCAGAATTCAGTTCGCCTTTGATGACACGGTGTCCATCCGCAGCATCTGCTTTGAAATCTCTAATTCAACCAGAACCAACTGCCGGTCCTATATATATCTTGACGACAGCTGGCAGCAGGAATCGGTACTCCTGCAGAATGGCAGAAATTACATTGATTTTGAGGATGCCGGAAATTCAGACAGAACATCGCAGATCACTATGACGCCGGTATCCATTCGGGGAGTTTCCTTTGACCTGGTGTCATTCACGGTGAATCCGTGGGAGCACCTGGTCCGGGAAGAGGTGCAGAATGCACTGCTGCTTCTGATGGTCCTCCTCCTTACGGAAGGGATATTGCTGGAGCTTTTGGCTGAGCGGCGGCTCTTTCAGAGACCGCAGACAGTAAAGCTTGCCGGCATGACTTTTTTGCAGGCGATTCTGGGCGGATTGTTCCTGGAACAGTATCTGAGTGCGGAGTGGACGTGGCAGCAGATGATTTACTACAGCGGCGCTTTGCTGGCGGAGGGGCTTCTGTTTTTGATGGCACATCGTCCTGTGAAGGAGAAGATGGAGCTTCCTGTCCTTCGGATTCTGCTTCTTAGTGTTTACTGCTTCGGAATTACGGAGCTTTTGTACGCCGACCGGTTTCTGCTGGACCAGCCGTGGTCCATCGTTTGGAATCTTCTGGTATACGCAGCGGTATATTTTCTTCTGTATGCGGTTTCCGGGATCTGCGGGACAGTGTCTTTACAAAAAAGCCCTGCGGGAAAAGCTGTCGGAGATTCGAATGCCCGGCGGCCGGGACGCCGCAGCGGCTATCTTCCGGGGACGGCCTGGTGGCTGATCATTGCCCTTGTCAATCATTATTACTTTGAATTTCGTGCCCAGGCCTTTGAGCTCTCGGATCTGTCGATGGCGGGCACTGCTAAAAATGTCATTGCCCAGTACCGGCTGGAAATTACGCCGGAGGTCCTCTTTGTCTATTTGTCTTTTGCAATGATACTTCTGGGACTTTTGACGGAGAGAAAGGATACGCTGCCTACGCGCCGGACCAGCGGACGCGTGCTGGCACTGGCGGCCTGTGCGGTGTCGGTTCTGCTTGTTTGCTCCAATCTTCCTGCTGTGAATCTGTGGAATACCAACATCGGGACGAAGCACCATGGCTACGCGCTCAGCTATATCTCTTTTGCCAAACGCCACCTGGAAAAGCCGGTACCGCAGGGATATTCGGCGGAGGAGACCGAAGAGCTTCTGAGGGGCTATGAAACAGAAGAAGCAAAGGATGCGCAGGAAGTATCTGCTGACTCGGAAGCGGTGGATGTGATCGTGGTGATGAACGAAGCGTTTTCTGATTTGCCGACAACGTATGGCTTTGAAACCAACCGGGACGGGCTTCCCTTCATCCATTCGCTGGAGGGCTCCAATGTGAAAAAGGGATGGATGCTGTCGTCTGTTTTTGGGGGAACGACAGCGGATACAGAGTACGAATTTCTGACCGGAAACGCGGTTGCCTTTCTGAATGCAGAGGCGGTGCCTTATACACAGTATATTAACAGCCAGCAGGAATCTCTTGCGTGGCTTTTGAAGAATCGCGGCTATTCGGCGACTGCCTTCCATCCGTATCTGGAATCGGGCTACAAGCGGTATAAGGTGTATCCGTATCTTGGCTTTGACGATTTTATTTCGACGGAGGATGGGCTGACCTATACGGAACGGATCCGCACCTACATCAGTGATGCATCGGACTATAAACAGCTGGAAAAGCTCTATGAAGAAAAGGCAGAGGACGGACCGGTATTCCTCTTCAATGTTACGATGCAGAACCACGGAAGCTATAATACAGATATATCTGCCGTGGACGTGACGGTGCAGCCGAAGGACGAAAATCTGCAGTATGCACAGCTGTGCGAGTACCTTTCTCTGGCGTATGAAAGCGACAGGGCGTTTGCGGCGCTGACAGAGTATTTCTCTCAGACGGACCGCAAGGTGATTCTGTTGATGTTCGGTGATCATCAGCCTAGTCTGAAGGAGGAAGTATTGAAGGCACTGGAGCCGGAGATGTACGAGGAAGGGGCCTCCGTAGAGGAACGGGAGAAGAAGTACACGGTGCCCTACAT
Organism: Paludibacteraceae bacterium; assembly: GCA_963629395.1. Taxonomy (GTDB): domain Bacteria; phylum Bacillota; class Clostridia; order Lachnospirales; family Lachnospiraceae; genus CAG-791. The sequence goes on from CAVGIV010000005.1 coordinate 56,364, forward strand.
CCTCTGGGCTAATTTTGATCTTCCCAAGGAGCCGGAGGCAGCAGAAATCATTTCCCCCGGTTACCTTCGCAGCTTCCTTTTGGAAAATGCCGGCATCCTGGGCAGTGCGTATGACCGCTTTGTCTCCGAGGTGAGAAAAAGCTACCCTGCCATTAATATTCTGGGATATTATGATGCGGAGGGAAATGCGCATGATATCAGCGGCGCCTGGGACGAAACGCTCTTGGATCAGTACCGGAAGGCTGCCTATTACAATCTGTTCGATCACCGCAGGGTAAGTCTGGATCTGTTCATTAAGTGATGGTTATTCAGAGTCAAGCAAATGGAAAGCAGCGCAGCAGCAATTTTGCGAAGGGGCTCTGAAAGCTGCAACAGACATTATGGTTAAGGAGAAAACATATGCAGAAAATAGCAAGCTTTACTGTCAACCATCTGAAGCTGGAGCCGGGAATCTATGTCTCCCGCAAGGATCATTTCGGCGATGTCACCATTACAACCTTTGATCTTCGCATGACTGCACCCAACCGGGAGCCGGTCATGAACACGGCAGAGCTTCACACCATTGAGCATCTGGGGGCTACCTTCCTGCGCAATGAGGAGGGCTGGAAGGAACGCGTCGTATATTTTGGACCGATGGGGTGCAGAACGGGATGTTATGTTCTTTTCGAAGGAGATCTCAGCGCTGAGGATGTGGCACCGGTCATCACCAGAATGTTTGAATTCATCCGCGATTATGAGGGTGATGTGCCGGGGGCGGCGGCAAAAGACTGCGGAAACTATCTGGATCAGAACCTGGGAATGGCAAAGTGGGTTGCAGCGCGCTATCTGGATCAGACGCTGTATGGAATTACTGAAGAGCATATGAACTATCCGGAATGATTCTCTTAAAGACAACGCCGGTTTAATCGGCGCTTCCCTAACGGGATCATTGCAGGCGGCTCTGCGGATGGGGCCGGAAGGGCGGCGCATTTTTTGAATAAAAATAAGCACTTGTTGCACAGCTTTTATTAGTGACTAATTTTCGAAGAAGCACTATAATTAAGCCATCAGTACGTGAAATAATTCACAAATTGAGTCACAAAATGGAGGATGGTATGAACAATATTCCGGTAATCAAGCTTGGTATTGTAGCTGTTTCCCGTGACTGCTTCCCGGCTTCTCTGGCAGAGAATCGCAGAAAAGCGCTGGTTGCAGCCTATGCGAAAAAGTACAATGCTGCAGACATCTACGAGTGTCCTATCACGATCATCGAGAGCGAGATCGATATGGTGAACGCTCTGGAAGACATCAAGAAGAACGGCTGCAATGCGCTGTGCGTTTACCTTGGCAACTTCGGACCGGAGATCTCTGAGACTCTGCTTGCGAAGCATTTTGAGGGACCGAAGATGCTCTGCGCTGCAGCAGAGGAGACACAGAACGATCTGATCGACGGCCGCGGCGATGCATACTGCGGTGTTCTGAATGCTTCCTACAACCTGGCTCTGCGCAATGTGAAGTGCTATATCCCGGATTATCCGGTTGGCGACGCAGATGAGTGCGCAGACATGATCCACGACTTCCTTCCGGTAGCAAGAGTTGCATACGGCCTTGCAAACCTGAAGATCATCACCTTCGGACCTCGTCCGTCCAACTTCCTGGCATGCAATGCCCCGATCAAGCAGCTCTACAATCTGGACGTTGAGATTGAGGAAGAGTCTGAGCTGGATCTGTTCGAATCCTATCAGAAGCATGAGGGCGATGAGAGAATCGCAGCTACTGCCGCTGATATGGCACAGGAGATGGGCTACGAGGCTGGCAAGGAGCCTGCAATGCTGCAGAAGCTGGCACAGTATGAGCTGACTCTCCTTGACTGGGCAGAGGAGCACAAGGGATATCGCAAGTATGTTGCACTGACCACCAAGTGCTGGCCTGCATTCCAGGATATGTTCAAGTTCGTTCCCTGCTATGTAAACAGCCGCCTGATGCGCAAGGGCATCCCGGTATCCTGTGAGGTAGATATCTACGGAACACTTTCCGAGTACATCGGCCTTTGCATTTCCGGCGATGAGGTTACTCTGCTGGATATCAACAACACCGTACCGCATGACATGTACGACGAGTCCATCAAGGGCAAGTTCGATTACAAGTTCACGGATACCTTCATGGGCTTCCACTGCGGCAATACCTGCTCCACGAAGCTTACCAATGCACATCTCTCCTTCCAGAGAATCATGGCAAGAACTCACCCGCAGGATTGGTGCGACGGAACCATCGAGGGCGATATCGCTCCCAGCAAGATCACCTTCTATCGTCTGCAGTCTACGGCTGACAACAAGCTCCGTGCATACGCAGCAGAGGGCGAGGTTCTCCCGGTTGCTACCCGTTCCTTCGGCGGCATCGGCGTATTCGCTATCAAGGAAATGGGCCGTTTCTATCGTTACTGCCTGGTTGGCAAGAACTATCCTCACCACGGCGCAGTTATGTTCGGTCACTATGCGAAGAACCTGTATGATGCACTGAAGTACATCGGTGTAGATCCTTCTGAGATCGGCTACAACAAGCCGGAGGGCGTTCTGTACGAGGATGAGAATCCCTTCTCCAAGCCGTTCATCTAAGGTTGCACGTTGAACAAGTGAATTACTGAGAAACAAAGGTTCCCTCCCGGGATGCGATGAGCATTTCGGGAGGGAATTTTTATAAGGAAAACGAAGACGTGCGGTAAACAATTCCTCTTTGTTCGAAAAGAGTTTGACACACCAACGCGTTTGCGCTTTAATGTAATAAATCACGCAGGGAGGTGCGAACCGTTTTCGCAGGTATCCCGGGAGAAAAGGAGATTATTATGAAAAAGAAAACATTGGCACTGATTCTTGCCGGAGCAATGCTGGCAATGGCCGGCTGCGGAAGCTCGTCGGATTCTGCTGCTACTGCAGACACAGCAGAGGCGGCTGCCACAGAGGTTTCCACAGAGGCTGCAGAGGAGGCTTCCACAGAAGCTGTTGCAGAGACCTCAGATGAGAAGTTTACCGTCGGTATCTGCCAGCTGGTTCAGCACAATGCGCTGGATGCGGCAACACAGGGGTTTGAGGATGCACTGACGGAGAAGTACGGCGATAACGTTACCATCGATTATCAGAACGCACAGGGTGATTCGGCTACCTGCTCCACGATCATTACCGGCTTTGTTAACAACAACTATGACCTGATTCTTGCAAACGCAACCCCGGCACTTCAGGCTGCAGTTTCCGCAACGACAGATATTCCGATCCTCGGTACATCTATTACAGATTATGGCACTGCTCTGAATATGACGGATTTCACGGGGGTAACCGGGATGAACGTATCCGGAACATCGGATCTTGCACCTCTGGATCAGCAGGAGGACATGATCCTCGAGCTGGTTCCGGATGTGAAGAAGGTTTCTATTTTGTACTGCTCAGCAGAGGCTAATTCCAAATTCCAGGCAACACAGATCGAGAAGTACCTGGATGAGGATGGCGTAGCATATCAGGAATACACGTTTGCGGATTCCAATGATCTGCAGTCGGTGGTAACCAGCGCAGTTGCGGACTGTGACGCTGTTTATATTCCTACCGACAATACGGCAGCCTCCAACATGACCATTGTCTCCAACGTTACAGAGCCTGCCGGCATTCCGGTTATCTGCGGCGAGGAGAATATGACAAGGGCAGGCGGTCTTGCTACACTTTCCATCAGCTACTATGACATCGGATATACAGCCGGTCAGCAGGCAATCCGTATCCTGTCGGAGGGTGCTGATGTATCTACCATGGAGATCGAGTACGCTCCTACGACTACGAAGGAGTACAACGAGGATTACGCAAAGGCCATCGGCATGACGATGCCGGAGGATTATACGGTGATTCCGGCTGCAGAGTAAAGCTTCGACACCTGGCAAAGGGGCGGCGAATGGCCGGCAACCAAAGCGTGAGCGGAATCTGGCCTGATGGAATGAAATCCATAGGAGTTTGCGCTATAATGAGACAACAGGCGGCGCAGGTGCTGAAGAAGTGCCTGCACCGCCTGTTTTTGCTTCATCACATACAGAACTGTAAGAGAGGGAACGTAAATGGCAGCTTATTTTGCATCATTGAATCCGACGGCCCTGTGGAATGCAGCGCCGGGAGGTCTGGCCCAGGGACTGATCTGGGGCATTATGGCATTGGGAGTGTATCTGACCTTCCGCGTTTTAAATTTCGCAGATATGACGGTGGACGGATCCTTTGCGACCGGCGGAGCCGTTACGGTCATGCTGATATTGGGCGGTTGGAGCCCGGAGGCCGCGCTGCCGATTGCTTTTCTGGCCGGTGTTGCGGCGGGACTGATCACGGGTATCCTTCATACGTGTCTTGGAATCCCGGATATTCTGGCCGGAATCCTGACGCAGATTTCCTTGTATTCAATCAATCTGAACATCATGGGAAAGGCGAACCAGGCGGTTCCTGCTGGTGCGGTTACGCTGCACTTCACATCGAATATCCGGTATCTTGGACAGACCATTGCACTTACGCTGATTGTGGATGTCATTATCATCGGTATTTTCTACTGGTTTCTCGGGACGGAGATGGGAAGCGCCATCCGCTCTACCGGCATCAACTCGAACATGAGCCGTGCGCAGGGCATCAACACCGGCAGGATGAAGGTGATCGCTCTTGCTGTTGCAAACGGACTGGTCGCTCTTTCCGGCGGCATCCTGTCCGAGTATCAGGGCTTTGCCGATGTCAAAATGGGTCAGGGCTCCATTGTCATCGGACTTGCAGCCGTGATCATCGGAGAGGTTCTGGCAGAGGCGATCATGGGCAAGCGCCTTGGCTTTGTCGTGCGCCTGACCTTTGTTGTGATTGGTGCGGTGATTTACTATTTTGTTTATATCTTCGTGCTCTGGCTGAAGTTCCCTGCGGACGATATGAAGCTTCTGACGGCTATTGTCGTTGCCATCTTCCTTGCAGTTCCTTACCTGAAGGAAATGCGCAAGAGCTCCTTCCGCGCGTTGGCAAAGCGCAACAGTAAAAGCGATGCAGCAGACGGAAAGGGAAAGGAGAACTGATCATGCTGGAGATACGGAATATATCCAAAACCTTTAACAAAGGGACGATCAATGAAAAACGCGCACTGATCGATGTGAGCCTTACTCTGAAGGACGGCGATTTCTGCACGGTGATCGGCGGAAACGGTGCCGGCAAATCCACGGTGATGAATGCGATTGCCGGTGTCTGGCCGGTGGACAGCGGACGAATCCTGATCGACGGCGAGGATGTTTCGGCCCTGCCGGAATTCAAGAGAGCGCTTTACCTAGGACGCGTATTCCAGGATCCAATGACCGGAACGGCTGGAGACATGCAGATCGTGGAAAATATGGCACTGGCAGCCAGAAGAGGACAAAAGCGTACGCTTCGCTGGGGGGTAAGTCACAAGGAAGAAGAGGAGTACCGCGAGCTTTTGAAAAAGCTGGACCTTGGCCTGGAGGATCGAATGACCTCGAAGGTGGGACTTCTGTCCGGCGGACAGCGCCAGGCACTGACGCTTCTGATGGCGACGATGAAAAAGCCGAAGGTCCTCCTTTTGGATGAGCATACGGCAGCACTGGATCCGAAGACAGCAGCAAAGGTCCTCGAGGCAACGGACCGGATTGTCGGAGAGAATAATCTGACCACGCTTATGGTCACGCACAATATGAATGATGCCATTGTCCACGGCAACCGGCTGATTATGATGTCTCACGGGAATATTATCTATGATGTATCCGGCGAGGAGAAGAAAAACCTGAAGGTACCGGATCTTCTTCGCAAATTCGAAGAGGCAGGCGGAGAGCTTTCCGATCGTATGGCTTTGTCATAGTCGCAAAGCTGTGTTGGCCGGAGACTCCACATAATCAAAAGAGAAGCTGCACAGTGCGGGGGTGCTGCGCAGCTGATGCATCAATTAACGCAGATTTAACCGGAACTGAATGGGCCGTTAATGCGCAGGCGTTAAAACTGCTACTGTGGCTATTCGAGGGCTCTGCAGCAGATACGAAAAAGGTAACTATTCACCACCCATCTCGATTTTCCTTCGGAAAACCTCGATGTGGCTGGCCAGAGGCGCTTCGC
>CAVGIV010000006.1:0-59370 GCA_963629395.1 Paludibacteraceae bacterium
ATTTGCCTGCAAGCAGTCAATTCACGTTGAAATATGGCAGGTGCTAAACAGATATGGGAAATTGAAATGCAGACGTTACAAAGGCAGGGATCACCTGAGACAATTACAAATGAAACCAGACCAAAGCGCAGGAAAACGGTGGGAAAGCTTTTGCTTCTTGCCGGTTTGCTGGTGCTGCTGAATACAGCCCTTTGCCTGGTGCTGGAGCCGTATAAAAGCTCCTCACTGGAAATGTGGGAGGGCTTCCACGCACAGGAAACGCTGGATACCGTCTACACGGGGACATCGCAGTGCCTTCTTGGCATCGATCCGGAGGTTCTGGATATGGCACGCAGCACGCGGTCCTATAATATGGCGACCAATATGCAGTCGCTTGCCAATTCTAAGGAGGCGATTGCATCGGCAATCCGGGAATACGGCATCCAGCGTGCGGTGCTGGTGGTGGATCATGAGCTTTTAAGCACCAGTCGCAGTGAGAACAGCCGGGCGGATCAGAGCTTCTGGCATGGAAAGGCGGCAGCGGAGAGCTCTGTGACGATGCGAATCGCGGATGATTTAAGGTTTATGACATCCCGCACGTTTTTCGGAACACCATCGAGCATCACCTACCTGATGCCATGGGTGTATAACCGAACCTCGAACGTGGAACTTACTCTGCTGGAAAAGAGAGCGGGACGTATTCTGGATACATCCGGCCACCGGACGCAAAAGGGCTATCAGCCTTCGGCGCAGGAGCTTGGCCGGGATGCAAGCTTCATCTCCTGGGAGGAAGCAGACGAGTGGGATCAGGTGGCGGTCAGTCTGCAGGATCTTTGCATCTCAGAGGAAAATCTCCAGGAGCTTTGCGGCATTCGGGATCTTTGCAGCAGGAAAAACGTGGAGCTTACCGTAATCATTGTTCCGTATCCGAACTGGCTGAGCATCTACCGCAAGGAGGAATACCTCTCGGCAGATACTCAGCTGAAGGAGCTGTTTGCGGAAGCGGGCTATGATTTCTACGATTTTAATCTGATCCTTCCGGACTATTACGATGCCTCCGGAAATGAGTACTACAGCGATGTGGGACACATGAATCAGAAGGGGGCGGAGCGGTTTTCGGCGTTTTTGGCAGAGTTTCTTACCGCCAGGGAACAGGGAGAAGATGTGGGCAGCTGGTTTCGCGCGCTGCCAAAGCGTTGATTGCTGTATAACCAAAAGCATCATCTGATGGTACAATAGCTACAACTTACCAGCCCTAGTGATGGGCTCTATACAGAAGGGATTATGGGCATGAAAAGCAAACGATTGGGAGATATTCTGATTTCGGACGGTCTTTTGACCAATGAACAGCTCGAGCAGGCGCTGGAGCAGCAGAAGCAGTCACATGAGCGTCTTGGAACGGTGCTGATAGAGCATGGCTATATCACGGAGCGTGAACTCATTGATGCGCTGCGCAATCAGCTGGGCATTGACTTCATTGATCTGACCAAAACAAACATTGATCCTTCCATGTCCCGGTATATCCCGAAGTCGCTGGCGCAGGAATATGAGATTGTTCCGATCCAGGTAGTGAGGGATAATCTGTTCCTTGCCATGTCGGATCCGCTGAATTTCATGGCAATTGAGCGCGCCAGGGATACCAGCCGCAAGAATGTGGTTCCCATGATTGCCACCTCCTCTGCAGTACGGCATGCCATCAGCATTCTGTATGAAAATGTGAATGCAGCCGAGGCGATGGCAGCCATGCGGGCTGAGGCGGGGATCCGGGAGGACGCCGTCGTAGAAGGCGCGCAGGATACGTCAGAAGAGGGCCCGACCATTCGTCTGGTTAATTCCATCATTGAGCGTGCCATGGTGGAAAGCTGCTCGGATATTCATATCGAGCCGACGGAGAAGGACATGCAGATTCGCATGCGTATTGACGGACGGCTCCATAAAATTCTTACCATTCCGGCAGATCTCAAGGATTCGGTGGTTTCCCGTATCAAGGTTATGTCACACATGAATATTGTGGAACGCCGGATTCCGCAGGACGGCCGTATCAGCATGAAGATCAAGGGCAAGGACATCGACATGCGTGTGAATACGCTGCCGACCATCTACGGTGAGAAGATTGTTATCCGAATTCTGGGCAAGGATGAGAAGATGCTCACGCGGGAAGGAATCGGAATGATCTTTGACGAAGACAATCAGAAGGTGGACCGCATTCTTGCCAATACCAGCGGCGTCATTATGATCGTGGGTCCCACCGGTTCCGGTAAGAGCTCGACGATGTTCACCCTGATTCGGGAGATGCTCAGTGAGAGCACCAACCTGGTGACGCTGGAGGATCCGGTTGAGTACAACATCCCGGGAGCCACACAGGTACAGATTAATGAAAAGGTTGGTTTGACCTTTGCCAGCGGACTGCGCGCCATTCTGCGTCAGGATCCGGATATCATCTGCGTCGGTGAGATTCGTGATGGAGAGACAGCACAGATCGCCATGCGGGCGGCCATTACCGGTCACCTGGTTATTACCACCATTCATACAGAGGACGCGGTAACAGCCATTGACCGTTTAAAGGATATGGGTGTGGAGCCGTACCTGATCTCGGCCGGTCTTCGCGGCATCATTTCCCAGCGGCTTTTGCGGCGCGTGTGCCCCGGCTGCCGGGAGGAGTACGTGCCGGATCAGAAGCTGATGGCCTTGGATGTCATCAAGATGAGGCCCGGCAAGCATTTCTACCATGGAAAGGGATGTGATCAGTGCTTCCACACCGGATACCGCGGACGAATCGGAGCCTTTGAAATCCTGCTGATGAACGACGAGCTGCGGAAGGACATTACATCCGGCGCAGACAAGCAGACCTTCCGCGAGACGGCATCCAGAACCAGTGGGTACGTTACCATGCTGCAGAATGCCGAAAAGCTGGTAGAGGATGGAATTACAACGGTGGAAGAGGTGCAGCGGACCATACTGGTCACGGATTGATTCCATAAATGCTTAGACATTGAAAAGGGTGAGACGGCATTGCAGCACGGCAGAAGAAGCGGCTGCGTTTTAATGCCGAAGGGAGAGATTATGAGCATTGAGGAGCTGATTAGAGAGGCGGCGCTGCGGCGCGCATCCGATATTCACTTGATATGCGGACTGCCGCCGAAGGTGCGCATTGACGGACAGCTTGTCAATTTGTATCCGGAGCCGCTGGAGGATGTTGACTGTGAGCGGCTGGCCGGAGAGCTGGCAGGGAAGAACTATGAATCTATGCGGCACATCGGCGAGCTGGATTTTGCCAGGTCCATCGCAGGAGAACGAATTCGTGTGAATCTGTTCCGGCAGCAGGGGCATGTCAGCGCTGCACTGCGCATCCTGAGCAATACCATTCCGCAGCTGGATCGATTGGGACTTCCGGGGGCTGTTTCTTCATTTGCAGAATATCAGCGCGGAATTGTTCTGGTGACGGGGGAAACCGGATCCGGCAAATCGACCACGCTGGCCGCTATTTTGAACCAGATCAACCACACAAGGAGCGAGCACATCATCACACTGGAGGATCCCATCGAGTACATATATGAGCCGGATCAGTGCATTATTAACCAGCGTGAAATCGGAACAGATACCGGATCCTACGCGGCCGGACTGCGCGCTTCGCTTCGTGAAGATCCGGATATCATTCTCATCGGAGAAATGCGTGATGCGGAGACAATCGATACGGCAATGACGGCAGCAGAGACAGGACATCTTGTGTTTGCAACGCTTCACACCAATTCGGCGGTTGAAAGCGTGGACCGTATTGTCGGCACATTCCCGGCGGATAAGCAGCCGCAGGTAAGAATGCAGCTTTCGACAACGCTGCAGGCAGTGCTCTCGCAGCAGCTTCTTCAAAAGCGCGGAGGCGGACGCATAGCGGCCTGTGAATGCATGATCGCAACGCCTGCAATCCGCAATCTGATCCGTGAGGGCCGCACGCCGCAGATGGCATCGGCTATGCTGACAGGGGCTGAGAAGGGATCTGTAACCATGGACAACTGCCTCATCAATATGGCACTTGAGGGTAAAATTGAATTCCAGACGGCCATAGAGGCAGCACACGACACCGAGTACATTCTAAAGAAGCTAAAGTTTTAGTAACTATTCAGCACCCATCTCGAATCAGCACTTTTCTAAGTGGTAAAAGGGACTATTTGACTTCTACAGCAAAGGATATGCAATGGCAACATTTAAATATAAGGCATTAACCAAAGAGGGTATGCAGATCAGCGGCGTCATACAGGCATCGGATCAGTACGCAGCGGCGGATCAGATTCGGACAACGGCACCGGTCATCCTCTCTATCAATAAAATAAAGGACAAGGGCGAGTCCTTCTGGACAATGGATATCGGCGGAGGACGCATCAATCTAAAGAACCTGTCCATTTTGTGCAGTCAGATTGCAATTACGCTGCGGGCCGGCGTTCCGATTGCAAAGTGTCTGGAGATGATTGCCGGGCAGACGGAGGATAAGATGCTGCGGCGGATCTTCATGCAGACGGCGGAGGACGTGGCAGGCGGCGCGGGACTCGCCGTCAGCATCCGCAGAAACGGCCCCAAGCTTCCGGATACGTTGGTCGAGACCATCCGGGCAGGTGAGGAGTCCGGCAACATCGAGCGTTCGTTTTCGGAGATGGCACAGTACTATGAGAAGCAGTATAAAACGCAGAGCAAGATTAAATCCGCACTGGCGTATCCGATCTTCGTGGTCTGTGTGGCCATTGTTGTCCTAATCGTAGTGATGGTTGTTGTGATTCCGACACTGACTCAGACCTTTTCTGAGCTGGGCGGAGATCTGCCGGTGATGACGCAAATGCTGATCAGTTCATCGGAGTTTTTCTCTAAATACTGGGTCTTTATGGTCATCATTGTCCTTGCAATGGTTCTGGCCTGGAAGCTGTACACGAAAACAGACCAGGGAAAAATGGTGCAGGGAACCATGCAGCTGCACATGCCGGTTCTAGGTAAAATTCACAGAATGAGCGGAGCGGCGGAATTTGCCAATACCATGAGCATGCTGCTGAGCTCCGGTCTGAATGTGGACCGTGCCATTGAAATTACAGCAAAAACGCTGAACAATGCCGTCCTGCGGGAGGATACGCAGTCCATGATTTCCCGCATTGAGGAGGGACACCCCCTGGGGGAATGCATCCGCGACTGTATTGAATATCCAAGAACGCTTCAGGAAATGTGTGCGATGGGTGAGGAAACCGGAGAGCTGGACTCCTCTCTGAAGGTGATCGGTGAGTTTTATACCAATGAAGCAGATACGGCAACAAAGGATGCACTGGCCAGACTGGAGCCGACGATGCTAGTCATTTTAGCCGTATTTGCCGGCTTCATCGTTATTTCCATCTATCTGCCGATGTTCACGATGTACAACCTGATGTAACGATTCAGAGCCAGGAAGATTTGCGAATGGGCTCTGAATCGTTACATAGCAATGTGTACCTGCTCGGAGTCAGGTAAGGGAGCACAGGGTGAAATTAAGAGCATTGAGGAAACGCATAGCAGCTGTTTGTCTGGGAATTGCAGTGTCAGCGGCGCAGCTGGCGGTGCGGCAGCAGGGAGCGATCGCGGTGCAGGCGAAGACAACCGTCAGCGGGCAGGCCATGCTGGTCTACCTGGAGGATAGTCAGGATCTTGGCCAGGCGATGTCCGGGGATGCAAAAGCGCTGACAGCCATTCTCGCCAATACCAATGAATTTGACGAGAGCAACATACAGACCTATGAGCTGCCGCTGAACAGTGATACCGACAAAAAGACGCAGCTGTGGGAACGCATTCACGAGATGGCGGAGAAGACGGATGAGAATTCCTTTACGGTCTTTACCTATTCCGGTCACGGGAATGCGGTGCTGGACGGTACAAGCTACCTGGCACCGGGCGGCGTGAACAACATTACGGCTGCAGAGCTTCGAAGTCATCTTGATGAGCTGCAGGGGCGTGTTCTGGTTATTATCTCCTGCTGCTTTTCCGGCGGGATGATTATGCCTGCCACCGAGCTGGATGAGCTGCAGGAGAGTCCGGAGGCCTTCTCGGGCGAGGATTTTGTGGAGGAGTTTCTGTCACAGGATGCTGCAGAGACGGCGTCAGTCAATGAAAACGAACAGGAAGCGGCTGCGGATGGGGATACGGACTCTGACGGCGAGACGCAAACGTCTGATGAAACGTCAACGAAAACAACCAATCCGCCTCAGTATTATTTTATTACGGCTGCCAATCAGTGGGAGACCAGCTACTCGAATACACTCATCGGTACAGAGCTGATTGCCGCTTTTGGTCATGCAATGGGATATGACCGGAATAATTCGGATTACCATACATTCGGGGCGGATGTGTCGTGCCGGGATGACGCCCAGCCATGGGACGGATATGAGGGAGACGGCCGTATCACTATGGAAGAGCTGGCGGCGTATTACAAGACCGAGTGTAGCCTCACATCTACGCCTACGATTTATCCGGAGGAGAGTAATGATGTACTTTTTACCTACGGAAGTGATGCAGGACATCCGGCCACCTTCCTTGCCAATCTTTCCACGGAAAATGTAAGCGTGAACGCAGACGGGACGATTGAAATCACCCCTGTCCTGCAGAATCTGACGGATCAGGATATTAAGCTGGAGGCGGGGGTCTATGACTTTTCACTCCGCACTTTTGTCTATACCACCGCCAGCTCCGGCAAATATCCGGACGGCGAAGAAATTACGGATGGATATACAGCAGAGTCCGGAGAGGGGCAGGAGCATATCGTCAAGGCCAAAGACTGCGTGAAGGACATCACCTTTACCTTTACTGCCGACCAATTCCGGGATAGTACAACCGATGCGAGCAGAAATCCCTTCTGCCTGAAGATCTGGGAATGCACGGATACCGGAGAGAAGATCAGCAGCTACCGGTCCCTTAGTTTTTTCACAGTACCGGAGGATTCCGGGCAGGATGCCATTGATGCGTCGGCCTTTGCCTTTAAAAAGCCGGCACAGCTCAAAAGTAAGGATGTAGAGGCAGACTATACCGTAACCCAAACATCGAGCCGCCTCCCAATGGATATCATCTACGACAGAGAAGTTGGAGATAAGTACTCCAGTGCACCCTGCCTGCTGTCTCTGTATTGCTACGATGTTGGCGACAATATGGAAACTGCATTTCCAAATGGGATTCAGGCACGGAAGGACGAGGATGGTTACTCGGATGTGCTGACGGATGACAGTGGTAAGTCTATTACGTTGTATGAGGATTCCAGAGAGACTGTATTTGAAGGAGTTCGCCCGACGAAGGAGCGTGTCGTTGAGGGAGATTATTCCAGACGGGGAGGTATTCACACCTATGTCATGGATACCTCCGGCCTTGCGGTGGGGCGCTTTTATGTGCTGCAGGCCGTATGCCATGATGAGGTCACAGGAAAGGATAAGAGCGTTTACGCCATCATTCAGAGGACAAGCGCCGAAGATGCGGAGGAATATCAAATCCCGTTCTTCGAGCTCGGCAATGATATCTTTGAAACGTTCCGTTTAAATGAGGGTATCCCCATCGGTGAGAACTGGACAGAGAATTACAGTGAGGATCAGCTAAACGTACAGGGCGTCGGAAAACGGCTGCAGAAGACAATACAGGAGGCAGCCGGGGTAAACTACGATATCAAGGTGACGAACTGGAAAAAGCAGGCCGCAGACCAGTCCGGCAACCAATGGGAGAGCATGCAGGAGACCGAGCGCTTTTGGCCCGGGCAGCAGTACCTCTGCACCATCGAGGTTTCCGTAAGGGATGGAGTCAATGCGATCTTTACGAACGCAACGCAGTTTGGTTTGAACTGGCAGCATGATTTTGAATCCGTTACCCTCTCTGAGGATAAAAAAACAGCCAGCATTACCATCAAACATAAAATCCCTTCCGAGGAATTTCTAAGCACAATGAAGCTGGAAATGCTCCGGACAGACGGTGAAACCGTTGGTGAGAAGGTGGAGAGAAGCGACACCACACTTCACCCCGGAGATAAAGTAATTCTGGTGTGCGGGGAAAATGTCTCCTACTGCAATCACACCGGAATGAAGAATACCGGGAAATCTGTGACATACAACGGTGTTTCCTACACAGTTTATGAGATATCGGACCTTGAAAAGGGAGCAGAGAAAGCAGACCTTCTGTTTGATGTCTGGAAGAGCGGCGAGGGAGGATGCGGCTGCGGACAGGTTTTGTATAAATGGACAATCTATCCCAAGTCGGATGATGGAAAGGACGACTCGTCCGATGGCGGTACGGACGGAGGAGACTCTTCCGACAAAGGCTCGTCCGGTGGCAGTACAGACGGAGAAGACTCCTCCGACAAAGGCTCGTCCGGCGACACCACAGGCGAAGATACTACAGATGGTGATAAAACCGGAGGCGGCTCGTCCGAAGAGAACAGCCATGCAGGCAGCGGAGCATACGGCACTGGTACGAATGACGGCGCAGAAAAAAGCGGCGCTGCAGAAGAGACACATGCGTCGGCTGCGGGAGCGGCAGCAGCAAACGCAAGCGTAATCACGAATGCAGATATAACTGCAGCTGCGGATTCACAAGGGCAGGACAATGCAGCAACGCTTGCAGAAGCTGCAAGCAGCTCAGGCAAGGCGCAGAGGGCTAATGCGGCAGCATGGGCGGATAGTTCTTCCGGAAAGGACACAAAGGACCCTGCAGAGAACGAGAAGACAGGCGATTCTGTCTGGGAATCAGAGACCGCGGATGATGCGTCGATGCAGGAGAACGCTGCAGAATCCGACAGCAAGATAAATTCGATACGTGAAGACAGCTCTGATGCGGAGCCACAAGCCGGAGACGACACGGAGATCAGCCCGGGGCTGCGGCTGTATCTGGTTTGGATCTGGATCCTGGCTGTGCTGCTGGGGATTGCAATATATCGCTATTCGAAGAGACACAGATCGTAGGGAAGAGGAGCACTCGGTGCCATCGCCGGAGGGACTGACACTGGTAACGGCGCCGGGGCTCGTAACTGCCTGACCGGTGTCAGCACTTGCATCCGGGGTGGAATCCGGATATACTGGTACTGCTGTTTTGAACAGATGAGGCTTGTATTATCTGCTTGTTCTTTGACAGCAGCAGTACAAAGGTGGTGCTGCGGGGCGTAGCTCAGCTTGGCTAGAGCGCCTGGTTTGGGACCAGGAGGCCGCAGGTTCGAATCCTGTCGCCCCGATGATGAGGAGATCTGTGAATTCAAGTTTGCTTGAATTCGCAGATCTTTTGTGCTTTAGAGAGAACAGACATACACAAAAGAGGTAACTATGGACGTCGCAAAGCCTGTACTTGACAGCCTGTATAAATCCGTTTCGGAGGGTATTCTTGTTTTTGATAAAAAAGGGAGCATTCTATATACAAATTATGCGGCGGATGTCATATTCGGATTTTTGAATGAAACCTCCGAAAAACGACGGATTATGGACTGCATAGGGGACGATCCGGCCAATGATGCATGTAAGGATGCCATCATTGACGTGCTCTATTCGGAAACGGGGAAGGTTACCAGGAAGGTGACCTACCAAAACGGGAACAGAAGATACGTGCTGCTGATGAATTCGCAGTACGTCAATGAGGAGGAGTTCCAGGGATTTATCGTTGTTTTTACCGATGTCTCGAAGCTGGAAACGCTGGAAGAGACGGAGCGTGCGCTGCAGCAGTATACGGCGAAAAATAAAGAGCTCACCAGCCAGAACGAGATCCTAAGCGGGGCGTTTCGCAGGCATCTGGATGACGATGTGGTGGAAGAGCTTCTGAATGCGCCGTCCGGAATTGATACGCACACCTCGCAGAAGGAAATGTCATTGCTGATGCTGATGAATCCTGGACTTCAGAGGCAGATTTCCGGCATGTCGGCAGAGGATTACCTTGCAATGATCAATCATTACTATGACAGGGTAATATCCATTATAAAGGAAAATAACGGGACGATCTTCGAGCTGCACAACGATTCCATCCTTGCCGGTTTTGGCGCGCTGCGGGAAGCTGCGCACTGTACGGATGATGCTGTGCATGCTGCAGATGGAATACAGCGGGCGATTCCGGAATTAAATGCATGGAATGAGGAGAGAGGATATCCGCTGCAAAGGGTTAAAATCGGTGTCCATACGGATGAGTTCACAATTGGCGTCATCGGCGGCGGAGGAATTCTGAAATACAATGTCTTCGGAAAGAACATTAATTTCACAGCCCGTATAGCGATTTCCGCGGAATATGGCGATGTTGTGGTGAGTGAATCTGCATGGAACCGATTAGCGGGTAACTACGAGCTGCGTGGTCAGTATGAAATTGTTCCGAAGGGAATGGCGGAGCCGGTCAAGGTGTATAGGGTGAAAAGAAAATGAGTGTAGCGAGAAATCCGATTGAGGATATCATCCGGGAAAATATGACAGGCGGCATGCTTGAAATTGACGGACACGGAACGATTCGGTATGCCAATCAATTTGCACTGAGCATCCTTGAAATGGAAAGGGAAGCGGTGATCGGGCAGAAAATCGGTCCGCTGTTTCTGGAGGATGCGAATAATGAAGAGTTTATCCAGCTGATCATCGATGCCTTTCTGCAGCCGGAAACCATATATGAGCGGACCGTTACGCTGAACCGGTCCGGAGAGGTTATATATATAAAGGCGGTTGTGCAGTCTGAGATGGTCTTGGACCAGGAAAAGAGGCATACGCTTCTGGCTACGGTCTGCTTTCAGGATATTTCGGACTATATCCGTGGGGAAAAGCTTGAAGAGAAAATTGCCGAGCTGAACCGCCTCAATCACGCTCTGAAGATTCGCAACAATCTGATTCGTAAGATTTTCGGATGTTTTATCCTGCGCAAGCAGGGGGCGGAAAGCCTGATTACCACGGATCAGCTGCAGGAGCTAAATGACGGAATACAGAAAAAGGTTACGGTTATTCAGAGTGATTTAAGAGGCTACACGGCGATGAGCTATCACCTCTCAGGAGAGGATATGCTGGCCGTAATGAACCGGTATATTTCGGCAATGTCCGAGGTGATTCTCGCGCATCAGGGGGTCATTGTTGAGATCATGGGCGACGGTATTATCTCTGCGTTCGGGGCATTTGGGAATTACGATACCCAGTGTGAGGACGCAGCGGCGGCGGCCGTGGAGATGCAGCAGAAGATGCAGGAAGTGAATGCATGGATTCGGGAGCATCAATATGACACGTATCTTAAAATGGGCATCGGAATCGACTGCGGTGAGGCGATCCTTGGCTTTGTCGGCAACGGTGTGCTGCGCGGCTTTGATGCTATGGGTGAGGTGATCGGCAGAGCGGACAAGATACAGAGCAATACCATAGAGGGAGATATCCTGATTTCGGAGGAAGTCAGGAAGGGAGTGAAAGCGGAGCTGGATATCGGAAAGGTTCTCGAGGTCTCCATTGATCCGGACATGGAAAGTGTGAAGGTTTACCAGGTAAAAGGAATCGGGGCGCCCTACCACCTGCAGTGTCCGGTGATCAAGGCAGAGCGAAACCGGCTGGACCGGCCGGCCGGCGTATTTTTTTACAGGATTAACGGGAAGGCAAGAGACAATACTGCGCTTGAGGGAGCGATTACAGCAATCTCGGATCAGGATATGTGCATCGAATGTCGGCACGATCTAAAGATGCTGACGAACGTTGTGATGGAAATCGGTGACTCTCTGTATGGGAAGGTTACCGAAAAGGAGGGTGATCACTATGTGATCAGCTTCACCAGCAGCGCTGCGAATTTTAGGGCGTGGAAGGAGAAGCTTTTACGAGGTGCAGTGGTGACAGATGGGTGTAATACGGATAAACCGGTAAAAGAATAGGGAGGCGCATATGATTCGATTTGCGGTGATGACAGATTTGCATACAGACATTATTCATGACGGAAGACGCCGGGTACATGACTTTGTGCAGGAGGCAAATCGCTGCGGCTGCGATTTTGCCATTCAGCTGGGCGATTTTATCCAGCCGGAATTCATTGGCTCCTGCGTCTGCAGCAAGGACAGAATCTCAGCAGTCATGGCGAACATCCTGGCAGGGAAGGGACTGCAGGCACAGGAAAAACAGGAAATATGGGAGGAGCTGAAGGCACTTCACGGCAGCCTGTACCATGTGATCGGCAATCATGACCTGGATCTGTACACCAAGGAAGAGATCATGCACTATTGGGGGATGACGGAGCCGTATTATTCCTTTGATCAGAAGGGATTCCATTTCGTTGTACTGGATGCCAATTATGGGGAGGAAAACGGTCAGGAGGTTCCCTTTGCCAGAGGAAACTATATGAAGTGGATGTTCCAGGAGAAGGAGCCCTTTCCGTACCTTCCGCAGAAGGAGCTGGAATGGCTGGAACAGGATCTGCAGAATACGGACAAGCCGTCCATTGTATTCAGCCACGAGGGGTTGAATGAGGGATTTCTGAATGCGGTGAATCACGAAAGAATCTTCGAGGTATTAAAAAATGCGCCGGCCGGTGTGCTGCTGTGCATCTGTGGGCACAAGCACGAGAATCGCTTCGAGTCCGAGCAGGGGATTCCGGCTTATTTTGTCAACAGTATGTCGGGGTATTCGGTTCCGCCCATGTATGCCAGAAAGCGGTTTTCGGATGAGACAGAGGCCAGATATCCGAATGTGCAGTACATGTGTGTCTACGAGGATCCGCTGTATGTGATTGTAACGATCGATGATGAGAAAATCTCTATAAAGGGTCGGAGCTCTGCCTTTGTATCCCCCTCTCCGCAGGAGATGAATATGACCCTGGGCGGCGGGAAAATCAAATTCTCCGCGGACGCGGGGAGTGTGGAGATTCCGCGCCGCTAAGCAGTCGCAAGTGCCTGTTCAGCGTGCATTCGCAAAATCGCTGCTACGCAGCTTGCCTATTACCTGGGGCGTAATAGTTACATTTATTCCGTTGTATATACAACTGCCCCGGCTGATTGAGCTGCAATCAGCCGGGGCAGAAGCTCATGGCACAACCGTCCGTTTTATTGCTGCCGCTCTTTGCGGCTAAGATACAGGAAAAATCCCACATTCAGCACAATGCCGACGGCAGTGGAAACCGGTGCGGCAAGACCGATTTTGGTGAGGTTGGTATCCGGAAGATTGCTCATGTAATAGGCCAGCGGGAGGCGTACCAGGAGCGTCTGCACCAGTCCCTGGATCATAACCCAGAGCGTCTTGTCGCTGCCGTTGAAGTAGCCAACCATGCTGAAGAGGATTGCGGTGACAATCGCCTCCGGGGCAAAGCCCTTCAGATAGTCGTAGCCATTCTGAATGACGGCGGGATCGGTCGTAAAGATGCCGGACAGAAGATCACCCTTTAGCAGCACCAGAATAAAGACGGCAATACCAAAGGCCAGGCCTACACCGATACCGGTGAGCATGGCCTTTTTGGCTCTCCCCGGATTGCCGGCTCCGATATTCTGAGAAACGAAGGAAGCCATGGACTGCATCAGTGAGCTGGGAATCAGCATGGCAAAATTGACAATCTTGCAGGCAACGCCGTAGCCGGAGGATGCCTCCAGACCGAGGCGGTTGACGAAGGCGCAAAGAGCCAGGAAGGACAGCTGTGTCAGGAATTCCTGCAGCGCCAGGGGAAGCCCGATGGAAAGGAATTTGCGGCACTGAGAATTCAGACGCAGATCCTTGCGCGAAATGGTGAAGGGAAGATCCTTTTTCAGAAGAATTACAAGTGCACATACCACACTGACTGCCTGTGCGAATACGGTTGCCAGTGCAGCGCCGGCGGCGTCCATGTGGAAGCCGGCCACCAGCAGCAGATCACCGAAAATATTGCAAATGCAGGCGACCAGTACGAACAGGAGCGGCGACCTGCTGTCCCCAAGTCCGCGGAAGATGGCAGAGAGCAGGTTATAGGCTACGATGAAGAAAATGCCGCAGCCGCAGATGCGGACATAGCTGGCAGTTTGCGAAACGGCCTCAGAGGGAGCCTGCATCAGAACGGAAATGGGCCTTGCCCAGAGGACCATGACGACGAACAGCACCAGGGAAAGGATCAGGAAAACAGCACCCGCACCGCCGATGACGGAACCGATGAATTCGGGGCGCTTTTCTCCCAGGTACCGGGCAATGAGGACGGTGACGCCCATGGCAAGCTGGGTCACGACAAAGGTGACCAGATTCAGAACCTGACTGCCGGTAGAAACGGCAGAAAGTCCCGAGGTCGATCCAAAGCGGCCGACCACCAGCAGATCCACGGCACCGTAGGCCGCCTGCAGAGCAAGTGCTCCCAGTACAGGGAGCATGAACAGGACGAGCTTTTTGAGGATGCTGCCCTGCGTGAAATCCGATTTGTCATTTACTGCGTTTTTCGCTGCATTCATAGCTTAATAAATTCCTCCTTTCGGTCATGATCCGGTGAAAGGTTGTCAGGGTGCGGATCATGCACTGGGCATCTTCTTCTGAAATTTCCTCCATATAGGGCTTCAGAAAGGAGAAAACCTTTGTGTTATAGGTTTGTGAAAGCGCTTGTCCCTTAGGGGTAATGGTAAGGAAGGTAATGCGTCCGTCCTCCGGCGAACCGGTTTTATTCAGAAGGCCGGCAGCCTCCATTTCCTTTAAAGTGCGTGTGACGCCGGGGCGGGGGAGCCCTAATGCGTCACTGATGTCCGATACCTTCACCTGCATACCGCTTTGCTGGAGCTTCTCGATGGTATCCAGATACTGGATATAAGAGGAAGCAATTCCCTCCGGAAGATCCGGAAGAAGCTCGCGTGTGCGTTTGGCCAGGTAGCAGGCATCCATCATCTGTTTGAGAAGGTCGATGGTCATATGTGTTCTCCTTGCTGGTGTATAAAGAGACTGGGTTTTAGCTACCACTGATAATTATCACCGGTAATTATAAAAACAGGCGTTTGGAATTACAAGAGAAAAATGGGGTAATGATTTAGCGCCCATCTCGAATTTGCCACATTTTTTCCAGAATTCGTACACACTTTGAACACATATGGACGATATACTCGTAAGTGTTTTAAGGGAAGGATGATTCGTAAAGGAGGTATCTGATATGTCGGATGAATATATGAATGAGAACATGAATGCCGGAGAAAATAATACCTCTGGCGCAGCCGGACAGACCGGAAACGGAAACTACAGCTACAACACAGGCAATAATAATGAAGGCTATCACAGTGCGTATTCTACAGGATATCAGTCTAATAACGGCGGATACACCGGCGGCAGCGGAAATGGTCACGGAGGTAAAAAGCACGGCGGAGGCGGCAAGGTTGCTCTTGCCGTGGTCGTGGCAGCAGCTGTCGGTCTGGCAGGCGGATACAGTGTGGCACAGACCACACGCTCCGGCCAGGATCAGACAGCACAGTCTGAAGACGGGAACGCAGAGACCGAAGAGAAGACAACCCAGGAGGCATCCGCGGGCAGCAGTGAGGCTGCCGGCGAAGAGAGCAGCGAGGGCTCGACAGGTGATTCCTTAAAGACCTCGAAGAGCACGGCGGTGGTAACCGATGTGACGCAGGTGGTAGAGGATGTAATGCCGTCGGTGGTGTCTGTGTACAATAATTTCACACAGACGACACAGGATTTCTTCGGACAGACCTATGCGCAGGAAGGAACCTCCACCGGAACCGGCTTTATCATTGCAGAGGATAAGGACAATGATGAGCTTTTGATCGCCACCAACAACCACGTGGTCGACGGAGCCGACAGCCTGGAGGTGCAGTTCATCGATGAGAGCACCGCGGAGGCGAACATCAAGGGAACGGATTCCAGCAATGATCTGGCTGTAATTGCAGTGAAGCTCAGCGACATTGACAGCGATACGTTAAGCCAGATCGAGGTGGCAACACTGGGGAGCTCGGATGATCTGAAGATCGGCGAGCCGGTGGTGGCTATCGGTAATGCACTGGGGTACGGTCAGTCGGTTACAACGGGCGTTGTCAGCGCACTGGATCGTGAGATGACTGTGGAGTCAATCACCGGCACATTTATTCAGACCGATGCGGCCATCAATCCCGGCAACTCCGGCGGACCGCTGGTGGATTTGAACGGCAATGTCATCGGCATCAACTCCAGTAAGATCGGCGGAGATACAGTGGACAGCATGGGCTTTGCAATCCCGATCAGCCGGGCTGTACCGATCATCCAGGATCTGATGAACCAGAAGACAAAGACGACTGTGGATGAGGAAAAGAGAGGATATCTTGGCATCAGCGGCGTCAGTGTTACCAGCCAGGTGGCTAGTGCATACAACATGCCGGAGGGCGTATATGTTGCACAGATCATCGAGGGCGGCGCAGCGGAGGACTCAGAGCTGCAGAAGGGCGATATCATTACGGCCATTGAAGGCAGCACTGTCAGCGACATGGAAGAGCTGCAGAAGCAGCTGTCCTACTATGAGTCCGGTGAGACTGTAACCATTACGGTGCAGCGCGCAGACGGGTCCGGTGAGTATTCTGAGAAGAAGGTTGATGTAACACTGGGTGACAAGTCGACACTGAGCAGCTACGAGGAGAGCCAGAAGAAGCAGAGCAAGAGCAGCGGAAAGCACTCCTACGGTTATAATAACAACGGCGGCACCTCCGAAAGCTCCGAGGATGCAGAGCAGAGCGAGGAGGATAGCACGGAGAAAGAGGAGAGCTCGGCAGAGAGCACAGAGTCTGAGGACCAGGAGTCCGGCAGTCAGTACTACTCCTTCCCCTTTGGAGATCTGTTCGGCAAGAACTGAGGTGTCATTGTACTAACGGCGGAAGACTGCAGATGCAGAGCTTCATCCGCTACCCGGCCGCAGGACTGGTCTGGAATTGTGGCAGCAAATAATAAAAAGGAAAAGGCTTGGCAGGGTTAAATTCGACCTTGCCAAGCCTTTTCATGTGGCGTTCTCGCCAGCTACGGAAAACTTGATTAGCAAGTTTTCCTCGCTATCGCGGTATTCGCCAAGGTTTCGAGCAAGCTCGAACTTTGGCTCATTACTCGCGCATTTTATGCAAATTTGCTTGGCTCAGAATGATCACAAGCTGCGCCGGCTCCGACTTCCCTTGCTGGAACACCGACAAGGTGAGCGCCCCTGGTGAGGCAGCTGTGATTCACAACGGCATTGGCACCGACCATGATGTCATCTGCCAGTTCAATGTCACCGAATACCTTGGCACCCGGTCCGAGATAGACATTGCTGCCGATGCGGGGCGGATTGCCTCCGTTTGCTCCGACACATACACCGGGATGAATGCGGGCACCCGGCCCGATGGAGCTTCCTGCATTGATGATCACCGGGCCAAGGTGGGCGATCGAGAACCCCTCGCCCAGGACATTCATGGGAATGGACAGAGCATATCTGGTCTGAATCCGCATAAGCCAAAAGAGCCGGAGGTGCCGGTTCCAGGCATGTGTGTTGTACGCATACTCCGCCAGCCGCAAGGCACGTGCATGGCAGAAGAGGATTTTATTCTCCGTAAGATAAAACGGAAGCCGGTAATACCAGCGGTATTCATATACCTTCGCTTCCAGCGCCAGTACGCGCCGAAGCTCGTCTTTGGTTGTGATCATTGCAGTGTCTCCTTGCTCAAATTGCGGCAACTGTTCAGAGGCTATTCGAAAAATTGATTCTGCCTTCCATGATAGCGGATTGCGCCGGTGTTTGCATCATTGGGAAGAGCGATTGATTTTGAATGAGCCTTGGCATATGATAGTACCAAATCACGATTTACTAAATCACGATTTGGCACTATTTACTGGAGGTTGGACTGTGTTTATCGGGAGAGAGCAAGAATTAAAATTTCTGAATGATAAATATGAGGAGTCAGGCGGCCAGCTGATCGTGCTGTACGGAAGACGCCGCGTGGGGAAGACAGAGACGCTGCGGGAATTTTGCAAGGGAAAGCCGCACGTCTTTTTTTCCTGTACACAAACGACGGATCGTGTCCAGCTGCGCAGCTTTTCCGCGAGAATGCTGCGGGAGGACATTCCGGCAAGAAGCTATATTACCGAGTTTGAGGATTGGGAAAAGGCACTTGGCGCCGTATCAGAGCTGCCTTATGGGGAGCACAAGAAGCTCCTTGTGCTTGATGAGTTTCCGTATATGTGCCACGGGAATAAGAGCATTCCTTCGATTCTGCAGAATCTGTGGGACTCCAGGCTGCAATGGGATAATGTGATGATTATCCTCTGCGGGAGCGCAATGAACTTCATCGAAAAGGATCTGCTTGCAGAAAAGAATCCGCTGTACGGGAGAGCCACGGGAATCTATAAGATGAGAGAGATGGGCTTTTATGATGCGGTAAAATTCTTTCCAACCTATTCTCCGCGAGACAAGGTGCTGGCCTATGCGGTTCTTGGCGGCATTCCGCACTATCTGAAGCAGTGGAATCCAAGTCTGTCCGTGGATGAGAACATTAAGAAGAATATTCTGACTAAGGGCTGCATCTTGTACAGTGAGGTGGATTTCCTGCTGCATCAGGAGCTGCGGGAGACGCAGATCTATAATTCTGTCATTGAAGCGGTAGCACTTGGAAGTACCCGGCTGAATGAGATCAGTCAGAAATCGCTGGTGGAGGATACATCTAAGACCAGTGTGTATTTAAAAAGTCTGATCGAGCTTGGAATTGTGGAACGGGAATTCTCGGTCGATGTCAGGATTAAGGAACAGGCGAATACGAGCC
The DNA here is from genome assembly GCA_963629395.1 of Paludibacteraceae bacterium. GTDB lineage: Bacteria > Bacillota > Clostridia > Lachnospirales > Lachnospiraceae > CAG-791. The sequence goes on from CAVGIV010000006.1 coordinate 18,620, forward strand.
GCGGAAGCTACCATCTGACGGATAGCTTTTTCCGTTTCTGGTATGCCTTTGGATTTGCAAACTATTCACAGCTCGAGGACGGAGATGTGGACGGCGTTTACGAATACATCGTGAAACCCGCGCTTCATGAGTTTGCAGCATATACTTTTGAGAATGTGTGCAGGGAATTCGTGCGTCAGATGCAAAAAAAGAACGCGCTGCCCTTCCGGTATACCAAGATGGGAAGATGGTATGGAAAAACGACCGTTCGTGATGAGAAGGCCGCAGATGGGGGGCGAACAGCGGAGACGGAGATTGATATTCTGTGTATGGATCGTGAGGAGAGGGAATATCTGGTGGGAGAATGCAAGTTTAAGGGGACGGCATTTTCCTATTCAGAGTATTTGGATACACTGGCGAAGTTGACACCATGGAAGGAAAAGGCGAAATTTCATTATGCTCTTTTTTCTGAAAGCGGATTCGACAGAAGGATTGTGGAGAGGGCGGCGAAGGATAATACAACACTTTACGGACTTGAGGAAATTGTCGGATTGATTCGATAGTTCTGGTTTAGGTACGGGCGACTTCAGAAGATGAGAAGAGACCTTTCACAGATCTCTCACAGAATCCCCATAGTTCAAACACAGTTTGTTCACAGGTGCCCGGTATGATAAGAACCATCAGATGAAGCAAAGAACATCTGATGACACACAACGCTTTTTCTTTTTCATAACCGGGCTGCAGCCCTGTTGCAGCCCCTCCCCCAACAAAGCGTGCCGCCACGAAGTCATCACTCCCTCCCTCATACATACTCGGGCGGCCTTTCGATACCAGCATCTGTTCTGCACCGCGCAGGATGGATGCTCTTTGTATGTGTATAATTGAAATGGCAGTTTTTTTATGCTAGTGTGAAACGGGAGGCGTCTTGATGAGCGAACGTGATATTGATGTTGCAGACATGCAGTGCTGGATATTTCGGATGGCGCAAGATAAATGGAAAAAAACGCCGGTGGATTGTGTCAAACTGTTTCAGGATAACGATATCTTTGGATTTATCTCCAGGTGCTACGATATCCTTCATTTGAGCAGCTATGAATGCGCTTTGAGTGATATTGAAGAAATGTTGAAGAATCGAGGGGTGGCTGTATGCTGACTATTGAAGATGGGATGCTTCTTTATCATGGCAGCTTCACACAGGTTTCCCGGATCGATCTTGATAAATGCAAACAAGGCAAGGATTTTGGCCGCGGCTTTTACGTCACGAGTTCCTACAAGCAGGCGCAGAGCTTTGTGCCATTGTCTGTGAACAAGCAAATTAATGAAGGAAACCTCTCTGAGGATATCTCCCACGGCTATATTTCTGTTTTCAGACTTCACTTGAATCATGAAATTTCTTTCCACTCGTTTCAAGATGCTGATGAAGAATGGCTTCACTTTGTCGCATCAAATCGGCGGAGAATCCTCTTCCCTGAAGTTAAGAAACAATATGCATGCTTTGATATCATCGGCGGGAAAATTGCAAATGATCGTACCGCACGTACGCTGCAGCTGTATACCACAGGCGCCTATGGAGAGCCTGGTACTGAGCAGGCGGACAGCATTGCCATTTCAACGCTTCTTCCTAACCGGCTGGAAAACCAGTTCTGCTTCTGTAATGAAAAAGCAATTCAGGCACTCGGATATGTAAGGAGCGAACGATATGAGTATTAGCGCGTACGAAGTAACCGATCAGCAGCGAGAATCCTGTGCGGTCAGTGTTATGCGAACAATGCTTGAGGATTACTGTAACGAAACCGGTGTTTCGTTTGATGCGGCCTTTTTTCAATTTGCCGCCTCACCGGTCTATAAGGCTCTGTTTGACTATTCCACCAGACTCTGGACAGAAGGACCTGATTATCTCCGTGGGCTCTTCGAACAAAGCCTTACATTTATGGGTGTCCGTCATCGGCAGGAGGAGACTGTGAGCAAATCTAAATATACAAAGAACGTTTTGGAGCTTTTGGAACAGGCGGCGGAGCGTTTTCCGAACCGACCGGCCTTTGGGGATCCGCAGAAGGATATCACCTTTGCAGAGCTTTTGCAGAAGGCAAGAGCTGTAGGAGAGCTCCTGGCAGAGGATATGATGATAGAGAGTCCGGCGGCATTTTATCTGGAGAAATCCGTAGATGCCGTCATTGCTATGTTCGGTGTTGTCTATGCCGGCGGTTTCTACAGCTTTATTGATGTGCGCCAGCCGGCGGCAAGAGCGCAGAAGGTTGCGGATGTTCTGGAGCCGGCGGTTTTTATTACCGATGAGGCGAATAAGGAACGGGCAGAGGAGATTGTCTGCGGCGGAAAGCGAATTCTGCTGGAGGAGCTGCTGGAGCAGGCGGAGGAAGTCCTAAGCCGTAGGCCAGTAGAAGATGCTGCTGAGGAGCCCGGCGATACGGGATTTTCGGCTGCTGGGGAGGCAGCTGGCGCGGGGCATGCTGCTGCAGGGAAACTTCTGCCGGAGCTTTCAAAGACGCTCGACCAGATTCGGAGCCGGATGACGGACAAGGCGCCCTTGTACGTGAATTTTACCAGCGGTTCGACCGGCATTCCCAAGGGTGTTGCGGTATGCCATCGCAGCGTGATTGAATTCATGGCGCATTTCGTGCCGCTCTTTGGCATCACGGAGCAGGACGTCATGGGCAACCAGGCACCGTTTGATTTTGATGTTTCGGTGAAGGACATTTACAGCGGCCTTGCCGCCGGTGCCAAGGTTCAGATCATTCCGCGGGAGTATTTCAGCAATCCGACGCAGCTGATGGATTATCTGTGCGAGAAGAAGACAACGGTTCTGATCTGGGCGGTCAGCGCCATGTGCTTTGTTTCCATCATGAATGCACTGGATTATAAGACGCCGGAATCGGTCCGAGCGGTTGGCTTTTCCGGCGAGGTGATGCCGATTAAGCAGCTGAATATATGGCGCAGATATCTGCCGGATGCGATGTATGTGAATCTGTATGGTCCGACGGAGATTACCTGCAACTGTACCTATTATGTACTGAATCCGCACAAGGAATATGCATTGGACGAAGTGATTCCTGCCGGAAGGGCTTTTGAAAACGAGAAGGTCTTTCTGTTGGACGAGGAGGATCACCTGGTGCCGCAGACGGATACAGAGGGTGAGGGCGAGATCTGCGTGGGAGGAACCTGCGTTGCGCTGGGCTACTATAAGGATGCCGAGCGGACAGCGGCCGTCTTTGTGCAGAATCCGCTGAATACGTTCTATCCGGAGAGAATCTACAGGACCGGCGATATCGGACGATACGATGAAGAGGGAAATCTGATCTACGTATCCAGGAAGGACTTCCAGATCAAGCACCTAGGACACCGCATTGAGCTGGGAGAGGTAGAAGCGGATGCTATGGCCAGAGACGGTGTAAGCCGTGCCTGCTGCATTTATGATGCGGCTAAAAAGCGCCTGATTCTGTTTTATACAGGGGAGCGGGACCGAAAGGATCTGGAGCGAGAGCTTAAGGAGGTGTTGCCGCCCTTTATGGTTCCCAATAAAACGCTGCAGCTGGAGGATATGCCGCTGAACAAAAACGGGAAAATCGATCGGCATGCCTTGGAAGATATCTACCATGAGATGAGTGCCGGAAGGACCAGGAGTTAAGCAGCTGCAGGAACCGGTATCGGACGTTTATGACATTTGCCGCGGGGAACTGCTGCGGCACGGAGAGATGAAAATGACAGATGAAATACTGACCGGTATTGCGCAGCAATACGGGACACCAACCTTTGTCTTTGATACCAGGGCACTTCGGGACCGTCTTGCGGCGATCCGGGATATATTCGGGCCACAGGTGAAGCTATGCTATTCCATTAAGGCCAACCCGTTTCTGATTCCGGCAGCGCTGGAGGAGGCGGACTGCCTTGAGGTCTGCAGTCCGGGGGAGCTTGCCATCTGCGAGAAACTCGGCGCGAACATGGACAGGGTCGTATACTCCGGTGTCAACAAGGAGCCGTGGGACGTGGAGCGCGCAGTCATAGAGGACAAAGTGGGGATCTGTACGGCGGAGTCACTTCGGCACGTGCAGCTTTTGGAGAAGGCAGGAGAAAAGGCGGGACGAACGGTGCCGGTGCTCCTTCGTCTGAACAGCGGAGCGCAGTTTGGAATGTCGAAGGAGGATCTTTGGCAGGTGGTCCGGGAGAGAGAACACTATCCTCACCTGTCACTGGAAGGAATCCATTATTTTGCAGGGACGCAGCGCAAGAACAAGGAGCTTCGCAAGCAGAAGGAGGAGCTTGGAATGCTGCGCGCCCTTTTTGCAGAGGTGAAGGAGAGCGAGGGCTTTTGCCTGCGGCGGCTGGAGTATGGTCCGGGACTCCCGGTCCCTCTGTTTGCAGACGGAGATTATTCCGATACGCTGGCGCCGGCAAGAGAGCTTGCCGAGGCGCTGCAGGAGGCAGCCGAATGGGCAGAGCTCACTGTGGAAGCAGGACGCTTTTATGCGGCGGAATGCGGCTTCTACCTGACGAAGATCGTGGACAGCAAGCGCGTGGAGGACAAACGGTATTGCATAGCGGACGGCGGCATCAACCATGTGAACTACCTGGGACAGATTATGGGCATGAAGGAGCCGGTGATCCGGCATTTTCGCGGAAACGGTGACCCGGATGCCAGACTGGAAACGGTGAGCTACCGGCGGATCAGTGATACGGAAGAATCGGGAGAAGAGCTGGAGGACTGGACCATCTGCGGGAGTCTGTGCACAACCAATGATGATCTGGTGCGGACACGGCGAATGGCAGAGCCAAGGCTCGGAGACCTTCTGGTGTTTGAGAATCTGGGGGCGTATTCCGTGACCGAAGGGATCTATCTGTTCCTTAGTAGAAAAATGCCCCGGATTGTGTTATATAATGATATTTCGGATATTTGTCTGGCCAGAGACTTTGTCGAGACAGATCCGATCAACACACCGGGCAGCTGCCTGGTGCAGGAATGAGCGCCGGCTGCGGCTAAGGAGGAAGTAATGGAAGAACTGATTGCACTGCTGAAGGATGTGAATGACGACGTGGATTTTGAAAACTGCACGACACTGATCGATGACGGAATTCTGGATTCCTTTGATATTCTGCAGATCATCAGCGCACTGAATGATGAATATGACATTTCGATCCCGGCGGGCGAGATTGTACCGAAGAACTTCAACAGCGCAAAGGCACTGTATGAAATGGTGCAGAGACTGCAGGAAGCATAAGGGGATGCCTGGAGCAGAATGCTACCTGGCGTGAACTGACATCGGAGTGCTGTGTATAAGGCCCATTTGTGCGGGCCGGGGAGTCGCTTTTATATGAAGGAATTGTCTAAGACCTACGATCCGAAGGCCATTGAGGATCGGATTTACGAGAACTGGGAAGAGAAAAAGTATTTTCATGCGGAGGTGGATCATTCAAAGCTTCCGTTTACCATTGTGATTCCGCCGCCGAACATCACAGGGCAGCTGCACATGGGGCATGCATTGGATCAGACCATGCAGGATATCCTCATCCGCTTCAAGAGAATGCAGGGCTACAATGCGCTGTGGCAGCCGGGGACGGACCATGCCTCCATTGCAACAGAGGTGAAGGTCATCAACGAGCTCAAGAAAAAGGGCATCACGAAGGCAGATCTTGGCCGCGAGGGCTTTCTTGAGAAGTGCTGGGAGTGGCGCGAGGAGTACGGCCGCCGCATTGTGACGCAGCTTAAAAAGCTGGGGTCATCCTGTGATTGGGACCGCGAGCGCTTCACCATGGACGAGGGATGCAACCGTGCAGTTACCGAGACCTTTGTGAAGATGCATAAAAAGGGCTGGATCTACAAGGGCAACCGTATCATCAACTGGTGCCCGGTATGCCAGACCTCCATTTCGGATGCGGAAGTGGAATATAAGGAGCAGCACAGCCATTTCTGGCACATCAAGTATCCTCTGATCGAGGAGGACGGCACGGTCAGCAAGACGCAGTTCCTGGAATTTGCTACGACGCGTCCGGAGACAATGCTGGGTGATACGGCAGTTGCGGTGAATCCGGAGGACGAGCGCTATAAGGAGCTGATCGGCAGGAGCGTGATGCTCCCGATCGTGAACCGTCCGATTCCGATTGTCGGAGATGAGCACGCAGATCCGGAGGCCGGTACCGGAGTTGTAAAGATTACGCCTGCTCATGACCCGAACGACTTTGAGGTTGGCAAGCGTCATGACCTTCCGGTGATCAACATCCTGAATGATGATGCCACCATCAACGAGAACGGCGGCAAGTACCAGGGAATGGATCGGTATGCGGCCCGGGATGCCATCGTAAAGGAACTGGATGACATGGGACTCCTTGTGGAGATCGAGGATCTGACCCACAACGTAGGAACCCATGACCGGTGCGGCACGACCGTAGAGCCGATGGTGAAGGAGCAGTGGTTCGTGAAGATGGACCAGCTGATAAAGCCTGCGGTGAAGGCGGTAGAGGACGGGGAGATCCAGCTCATTCCCAAGAGCATGGAGAAGACCTACTACAACTGGACGAACAACATTAAGGACTGGTGCATTTCCCGCCAGCTCTGGTGGGGCCATCGGATTCCTGCGTGGTACTGCGATGAATGCGGTGAGACCATTGTGGATAGTGCTGCACCGCAGAAGTGCCCGAAGTGCGGCTCTGAGAAGCTTCATCAGGATCCGGACACGCTGGACACGTGGTTTTCCTCTGCGCTGTGGCCCTTTGAGACCCTTGGCTGGCCGGAGGAAACCGAGGACCTTAAGTATTTCTATCCGACGGATGTGCTGGTGACCGGATATGACATTATTTTCTTCTGGGTTATCCGCATGATTTTCTCCGGATACGAGCAGATGGGAGAGCGTCCGTTTAAGACGGTGCTGTTCCACGGCCTGGTGCGTGATTCACAGGGACGGAAGATGTCCAAGTCCCTCGGAAACGGCATCGATCCTCTGGAGATCATTGACAAGTACGGCGCGGATGCGCTTCGTCTGACGCTGATCACCGGCAATGCACCCGGCAATGATATGCGCTTCTATATTGAACGTGTAGAGAACAGCCGGAACTTTGCCAATAAGATCTGGAATGCCACCCGCTTCATCATGATGAACGTAGAAGAGGGACAGGAGGCGGATGCCGCCGTGGTGCCGGAGCACCTTCAGCCGGAGGATCAGTGGATCCTTTCCCGCTTCAACAGCATTGTCCGGGATGTGACAGAGAACATGGAGAAGTTCGAGCTGGGCATTGCCGTGCAGAAGGTCTATGACTTTATCTGGGGCGAATTCTGCGACTGGTACATTGAAATGGTGAAGCCCCGCCTGTATCGCACTGATGATGCGGCCAGCAAGGACGCGGCACTTTGGACATTGCAGACGGTTCTGATCGGAAGCCTGAAGCTCCTGCATCCGTTCATGCCGTTCATTACAGAAGAGATTTTCACAACGGTACAGACAAAGGAACCGTCCATCATGATCTCCTCCTGGCCGAAGTGGAGAGAGGATTTCTCTTTCCCGGAGCAGGAGAAGGACATCGAAATGATAAAGGACGCCGTTTCCGGCATCCGTAAGATGCGCAGCGATAGGAACGTGGCACCTTCCCGCAAGTCGAAGGTATACGTTGTCTCCGACAGTGATAAGACGCTGGAGGTGTTCCGCAAGGATCGGCTGTTCTTTGAGACACTGGCGTATGCAAACGAAGTGGTTCTGCAGAAGGACCAGAGTGATATTCCGGAAGGCGCGGTATCGGTCATTGAGCCCTTTGCGACCTTCTTTATCCCGATGCAGGATCTGATGGACATTTCCGCCGAGATCGAGCGACTGACCAAGGAGCTGGCACGTCTGTCCGGCGAGCTGACCCGTTCGGAGAAGATGCTCTCCAACGAGCGGTTCCTTGCCAAGGCACCGCAGGCCAAGATCGACGAGGAGAAGGAAAAACAGGAGAATTACCGCCTCCAGTATGCGTCGGTGGATGCAATGCTGCAGCAGCTAAAGGCTCTTTGACACGCGCATCAGAAGAAAGCTCTGCGCCACTGAGCCAGTTGATTTTCAAACGATGCACTGGATGTCACAGCAGGTAGAACAGATGATTAATTTTGATGAAGAGATCAAGAAATTCCATCCGAGTCTGGAAATCAATGATGTCGAGAATGCCATTTACAACCAGGACATGAAGGACATGGTTGATGTGATGCTCAAGATGACGAAGGATGGGGTGTACGGAGCGGAGAGCTCTCCGGCTCATGCGATGAGGATGATGTAGGCATGTATTGCTACAAATGCGGCTGCGAGCTCAACAAGACGGATCATTGTCCGAATTGCGGAGCGGATGTAGCGACCTATAAGAAAATCATATATACGTCCAATGAGCTGTACAATGACGGATTACAGAAGGCGTCGGTGCGGGATCTGTCCGGCGCCATCTTATCCCTGAAGAATAGTCTGTGGTTCAACAAGGACAATCTGGACGCCCGGAACCTTCTGGGACTGGTCTATTATGAGATCGGCGAGACGGTGGCGGCTCTTTCGGAGTGGGTGATTTCCAAGAACATCAACGATGAGCGGCTGCACCGCAAGAACAATCTGGGTGCGGATTATCTGGCACAGGTTCAGGCCAGCAAGCAGACCATGGAGAATCTGGATGCGTCCATTGCGCGGTACAACCATGCACTGGAGTGCTGCTATTCCGGCAATCTGGATGTGGCGGTACTGCAGCTCAAGAAGGTGCTGTCGGTCAATCCCAAGTACCTGCGTGCGCGGCAGCTGCTGGCACTTTTGTTCATTGAGAGCGGGCAGAATAAGAAGGCGGCAAGGGAGCTCCAGCGCTGCCTTGCACTGGACGGGAGTAACACAACAACGCTGCGCTACCTGCAGGAGGTGAGCAGTAAGCTTGCACCGGAGGGATCTGGAAATGCTCATTCATCCTCTGCCCGGGCGAACGTGCGCACTGTAAAGACAGCAAGCCTTGGAGATACGACACAGACCGCCGGTAAAAAAACAGGCACCAGGAACAAAAAGCCCAAAATCGGCAGCGTTATCTCTTATACGGCAGGAAATGAGACCATTATCCAGCCGGTCAATGCAAGAAATCCGGGCGTAGACGGCTTTGGCCTTCCCTCCTGGATTTACGGCGGCGTGATCGGTCTGCTGGTGGGCGCTGCACTCGTGGCATTTCTGATCATGCCGGCCAGAGTGCAGTCCATCCGTTCAGATGCACAGAATCAGATTCGTGAGGTGTCGTCAGAGTCGGATCAGAAGGACGCACAGCTGACGGATCTGCAGAGTCAGCTGGACACCGTGACGGCGGATCTGCAGGCACTGCAGGAACAGCAGGCCAAGACCGAGGCCGGAGAGGACAGTACGTCCAAGAGCAATGCACTGATGAAGAGCGCTGCGCTCTATATCGAAGATTCTGTGCAGGTACAGGATGCGGCGGATGCGCTGGCCCAGATTGATCCGGAGACAGCATCGGAGGATATGTCGGATGAGTTTGTGAAGCTCTATAATGATCTGTACCCGCTTCTTCGCGCACAGATTCTGCAGTCTTACGCAGATTCCGGAATAAAGGCCTATGAGGCAGACACGCCGGATTATGAGACGGCGGCTGCGGATCTGGAAAAGGCAAATAAATTTGAGAATGCGGACAGCCTTGGCCAGACATGGCCGCAGCGGCAGTATTATCTGGCCGATTCGTATTATCAGCTTTACCTTGCGGCAGAGGATAAAACGGCAGTGACAGAGAATATTACGAAGGCCAGGGATGTCATTGCCAATCTGGCGGAGAAGTATCCGGATTCGGATTACACGCAGAAGGCGAATGCGCTGCTGGCACAGCTTCCGGATGAGGAGGAAGCCCAGGCATCGGGTACTGCAGAGCAGGCAGATACATCTGAGGCAGCAGGTACGACGCAGGCGGCTGGGAGCAGTCAGACGTCTGCAGCCGCGCAGCAGACGGCGGCAGGCCGGACAACCGGCGCGGCACAGACAGAGGCCGGCCAGTCAGAAGAAACCGGGGCTGCGGATAACAGCAACGACTGAGCGGACCATACTATGGTGATAGGGGCGCACCTTTACCGGTGCGCCCTTTGCTGTAGATGCGCTTCGCGCCTGGGAGTGGCCGGGAAAGAGGGCAATACGGATGAAACAGCGTGAGATGGAATTTAAAATGGAGCGGCCGGGACTTTTGAAGGAAGGCGATGCGGTGTCGGTTTCGGAGGGACTTCTCCCCAGTAATTATTACTACACCATCAATCCGTCTCTTGCCATGAGCGGCAATATTCCCTTTACGCAGCGGCTGCATGCTTCGAAGGGAGTGGTGCGCTCTGTTATCGAAAATGAACGCGGCTTCTATGTGACCGTCCTGTTTGAGGAAGAGGAGTAGGCCGCGCAGCGTATACCAGGAGTTAAATGTGAAAAAGATACGGGCAGAAGAAGGGATGAAATCGGCTTCCGGCATGGAGGATGCTGCGCAGACAGCAGGCAAAATGCCGCTGCGCAATGCCGTTTATTGTTTCCTCGGTTCTTTGATCTGGGGAACGGCTTTTGTGGCGCAGCAGGTTGGCGGGGATGAGATCCCTGCGCTGGCCTTTGTGGGGCAGCGCTTCCTGATGGGATGCATCGTGCTGCTGCCGTTGGTGGCAATGCGCAAAAGAGCCAGGAAAAAGCGCAGGGATCAAGGAGATCTGCATGCAGAGGAACCGGATCACAGACAGGCGGTGATTGGCGGCATTGTGTGCGGAACAGCTTTGATGGTGGCATCGGTCCTGCAGCAGGCGGCCATTGCCCATGTGGCTGTCGGAAAGGCGGGTTTTTTAACAGCGCTGTACATCATTATGGTGCCGATGCTCTCGCTCATTTTCACCAGGCGCTCGAGTGCAAAAGTGTGGATCGCAGCGGTGATTGCGGCAGCGGGACTTTACTGCCTGTGCAGCAAAGCCGGAGAGAGCTTTAGCATCGGTCCGTGGGAGCTGATGCTCCTGGGGTGTGCGCTTGCCTTTTCGATTCAGATTATGAGCGTAGATTACTTTGCTGTACGGACAGATGGTGTAGAATTGGCCTGTATACAGTTCCTGGTGACGGGACTTTTGGGAACGGCAGCAGCAGCCCTGCACGGAGAGCTGCCGATGCAGAGTGTTTCTGCGGAGGCACTGCTGTCACTATGCTATGCAGGAATTTTCTCCAGCGGTATTGCATATACACTGCAGGTTGTCGGACAAAAGGGTGCGGATCCGGCAATTGCGTCTCTGATTATGTCCCTGGAATCTGTAATCAGTGCAGTTTCCGGATTCTTTCTGCTGCATCAGACGCTTTCAATTCGGGAGCTTGTGGGATGCGTGCTGATGTCCGGAGCCATCGTTTTGGTACAGCTGCCGCTGCAGAAGAAAAAAGAGCATCACACGTTGGCCGGAGAAGTACACGGAGAAACGAGAGAGGAATGAGGCACGCGGATCAGAAAATGGATGAGAACAGAGGATGGCGCCGGGCGACTGTTTTTAACCTGGCGGCAGCCTTTTGCGTTCTGTGCCTGCAGGGATGCAGTGCGGCGCCCGGCGTGACGCAGACAGAGCAGACCAGCAGCAGTGAATCACTTCTATTGGCAGGGAGTTATCAGGAGGCGGCGGATCTTCTGCAGGCCAGGATTGATGGCGGAGAGGATACGGAAGAGAATTATCGCCAGCTGGGAATTGCCTACATGGGCCTTGGCAGCTATGAAAAGGCTGCCAAGGCACTGGAGAGTGCGATTCAGGAATCCGGTATTGTTCCGACTGAAACAGAATACGATATCAATTATTACCTCGGCTCCTGCTATGACAAGCTTGGCAATTATGAAGAGGCACTGAAGATCTATGATGCCATTGTAACAATGAAGCCGAAGGATGCGGATGCACTTCAGATGCGCGGCGGCGTTTTGATGCAGATGGGCGATACAGAGGGGATGCAAAGAGATTTCTCAAAGGCACTTTCTCTGGAACCCTCGAATTACGACCGGCTTCTCACAATTTATCTTGCCATGTCAGAGAATGGCTATGAGGAGGAAGGCAGGCAGTATCTGCAGGATGCACTCAGCAATGGGACGGAAAGTATGTCCCAATATGACCGGGGGCGCATCGCCTATTATGCCGGAGATTATGAGACGGCCCGTACCAATCTGGAACAGCTGCCGACCAACTCGGACGAGAAAACAGTGCTGATGCTCGGACGCACCTATGAGGCGCTGGGAGATTACAATTACGCGACCAATGTCTACAAGACGTGGATTGCCTCTAATACAAGCTCGGCAGAGATATACAACCAACTGGGGCTGTGCTGCATGAAAACCGGCGATTACAGCTCGGCACTGGAAGCGTTTCAAAGCGGTAAGAGTCTGGGAACCAGTGAGGCTCTGCAGAGTCTTTCTTTTAATGAAATTGTAGCCTATGAACGGCTCCGCGAATTCGACGAGGCACGAACGCTCATGGAGTCCTACCGCAGTGCCTATCCGGGTGATGAGAATGCTGCCAGGGAGGAAATTTTTCTGAAGACAAGGTAGGAGCGGCACTTTCCTTGCATAGGAAAAGCGGCATGAAGTATAGTATAGTGATAATGGTTGGCCGCAGATGAACTGCGACATAGAAAGGACAGCAATGATCAGTCAATTGATTCAGAAGATTCAGGAAAAAAACGCACCGGTGGTAGTGGGCTTGGATCCACAGATGAACTTTCTGCCTGAGATTTTGCTTCGGGATGCGGAGCGCCATGTAGATGATACGGTCTATGATGAGGATCTTGGTATTGCGGCAGAGGCAATCTGGCACTTCAATAAGGAAATCATTGATGCAGTGGCAGATCTTGTCCCTGCTGTTAAGCCGCAGATCGCCATGTACGAGCAGTTTGGCATTCCGGGACTTATGACCTACTGGAGAACTGTTCGGTACTGCCAGGAGAAGGGACTTCTTGTAATCGGCGATGTGAAGCGCGGTGACATTGGCTCGACATCCGAAGCCTATGCCCGGGCGCATCTTGGCCGGGTTGAGATCGGCCGGCACCGCGTGAAGGTGTTTGGAGAGGATTTTGCAACCGTGAATCCTTATCTTGGAACGGATGGCATCAAGCCCTTTATCGATGTATGCAATCAGGAGAACAAGGGAATCTTTGTCCTTGTTAAAACGTCCAATCCCTCCAGCGGAGAGTTTCAGGATATTAAGACGCAGGACGGACGTCCGATGTATGAGGTAGTCGGCGAGAAGGTTCGTGAGTGGGGCGAGACATCCATGGATGGACAGTACAGCAACGTGGGTGCCGTGGTAGGAGCCACCTATCCGGAACAGGCCAAGATCCTCCGTGAGCTGATGCCGCATACCTTTATTCTGGCACCGGGGTACGGCGCACAGGGCGCAACGGCGAAGGACCTGTCGGGATTTTTCGACAAGGACGGCGTAGGTGCTATTGTTAACTCCTCCCGCGGAATCATTGCAGCATACAAAAAGGACAAATATGCTAAATACGGTGAGGAGCGTTTTGCGGATGCTGCACGCGCGGCAACCATTGATATGATTGAGGATCTTCGCTCAGTATTGGCATAATTGGCCGGAAAGGAATCAGTTCATGGAGCAGTACAAGCAGGAATTTATTGATTTTATGCTGGAATCCAAGGTCCTGAAATTCGGAGATTTTACGCTCAAGAGCGGACGCAAATCTCCGTTTTTCATGAATGCAGGAGCCTATCAGAACGGAACGCAGCTTTCCCGGCTCGGTGAATATTATGCACGTGCTATTCACGACACCTACGGACTTGACTTTGATGTTCTTTTCGGACCTGCCTACAAGGGAATCCCGCTGGCAGTTGCGACGGTAATGGCGATCAGCCGTCTCTACGGAAAGGACATTCGCTATTGTGCAAACCGCAAGGAGGTAAAGGATCACGGGGATACCGGTATCCTCCTGGGCAGCAAGCTTGCGGATGGGGACCGGGTTGTTATCATTGAGGATGTGACGACATCCGGTGCCTCCATGGCAGAGACTGTACCGATCCTGCGCGCACAGGCAAAGGTAGAGATTCTGGGACTGATGGTTTCCTTAAACCGTATGGAGGTTGGACAGGAAGGAAAGGTATCGGCACTGGAGGAGATTCAGGCTAAATACGGATTTCCGGCCGGTGCTATCGTTACCATGGAGGATGTCATCTCCTATCTTGGAGAACCAAGAGAGGGTGAGGCACAGGCCTTCCTTACGGATGAGCTGAAGGCGGCACTTGCCGATTACTATGCAAAGTATGGAGTACACTAAGTGAGACGACTGCACGGACATCTTTTCAACAGCCGTGAGCAATCCACCAATGCGCTGCTGTCGGTGCTGCTGGGCAGTATTTCACTGCTGTCCTGCGGCACTATGATCTATCTGGCATATAAAAACGGCGGCCAGGCGCAGCTGCGCTATGGCGGCGTGGTTTTTATATGTCTTTTTTTTGCACTTATCGGTATCATTCTGGGAATCCTTTCCAGAAGAGAGCCGGAAAAGATGTATCTCACATCCTACATCGGGATTGTGCTGAACGGATTGGTTTTGCTGTTGGGATTTGTTTTGATGTACCTGGGGTTATAGCGTTAAGGAAACAAGTATAGAAAGGCAGGAACAACAATGGCTACAGTAGGAATTGTCATGGGTTCGGATTCGGACATGAGTGTTATGAGCAAGGCGGCGGAGGTGCTGGATCAGTTCGGCATCAGCTACGAGATGCACATCATTTCGGCGCACAGGGAGCCGGATGTGTTTTTTGAATGGGCCAAGGGTGCAGAGGCACGCGGTATCAAGGTTATCATTGCCGGTGCAGGAATGGCTGCGCATCTTCCCGGTATGTGTGCTGCACTGTTCCCGATGCCGGTGATCGGCATTCCGATGCATACAACATCGCTGGGCGGAAGAGACTCTCTGTACAGCATCGTTCAGATGCCGAGCGGCATTCCTGTTGCTACCGTTGCCATTGGCGGCGGCAAGAACGCGGGGATCCTTGCCGCAAAGATTCTTGCTGTATCGGATCCGGCGCTCCTTTCCAGGCTGAAGGATTTTACGGCTTCCATGGAGGAAGAGGTAAAGGAAAAGGACGCACGGCTTCAGGAAACCGGGTATAAGGGCTACGCTGTTAAATAAGAACACCGTATGGGCTTAGGATAATTGATTATTGTAAAAAGGAGAATTCCGATGGCACTTGATTATAAAACTTCCGGCGTTGATGTTGAGGCTGGCTACCAGTCTGTAGAGTTAATGAAGCAGTATGTGAAGAAAACCATGCGTCCGGAGGTCCTCGGCGGGCTCGGCGGCTTTTCCGGAGCCTTTGACCTTTCGAAGATCAGCGGTATGAAGCACCCGGTGCTGCTCTCCGGAACTGATGGCGTTGGAACCAAGCAAAAGCTCGCTTTTCTTATGGACCGGCATGACACCGTGGGCATTGACTGCGTTGCCATGTGTGTCAATGACGTTGCCTGTGCCGGCGGAGATCCGCTGTTTTTCCTGGATTATATTGCCTGCGGCAAGAACATTCCGGAGAAAATTGCGACCATCGTAAAGGGCGTCGCAGAGGGCTGCGTGCAGGCAGACAGTGCGCTTCTGGGTGGTGAGACAGCAGAGCACCCCGGACTGATGCCGGATGAGGAGTACGACCTTGCCGGATTTTCGGTCGGCGTTGTGGAACGGGATGAGATGATCACGGGAGAGAATATTGTTCCCGGTGACATGCTGATAGGAATTGCTTCGAGTGGCGTACATTCCAACGGCTTTTCGCTGGTTCGCAAAATCTTCGAAATTGACCGGAAGGAGGTCCTGGAGAAACGCTACGACGAGCTTGGCGGTGAGATGCTCGGGGACGTGCTTCTGACACCCACCAGAATTTATGTGCACGCGCTGAAGGCCATTCGCGAGGCGGGCGTACGCGTGAAGGGCTGCAGCCATGTGACGGGCGGCGGCTTCTATGAGAACATTCCCCGCATGCTGCCGGATGGATGCGTTGCGCAGATTCACAAAGACAGCTATCCGGTACCGGCGATTTTCCGCCTGATGCAAAAGACAGGAAACATAGAAGAGCATGTAATGTACAACACCTTCAACATGGGACTGGGACTGGTTCTGGCTATTGACCCGGCGGATAAGGAGAAGGTGCTGGCTGCCGTGGAAACAACGGGTGATCACGGTTATGTTGTCGGAACGGTTCTGGCGGCAGAGGATGCAGCGTGCATCGAGGCCGGCGGCAACACAAAGAGTGAGAGCAGAAAGGGCGTTGAATTATGCTGAAGATCGCAGTACTTGTCTCCGGCGGCGGAACCAATCTTCAGGCCATCATCGACCGCATTGCGGACGGGACCGTGCACAATGCCAGAATCGTCCGCGTGATTTCGAACAATCCCGGCGTGTATGCCCTGGAACGGGCAGAGAAGGCCGGCATTCCGGCCGAGGTTTTATCACCGAAGGCTTATGCAACGCGGGAGGAGTTTCACGATGCGCTCCTTGCTGCCCTTAAGGAGTCGGGTGCAGACCTTGTTGTTCTGGCAGGATTTCTTGTTGCAATTCCGCTGCAGGTGGTTCGGGCCTATGCCGGAAGAATCATCAACATCCATCCGGCGCTGATCCCCTCGTTTTGCGGGAAGGGGTACTATGGTCTGCATGTGCATGAGGCGGTTTTGGCGCGCGGAGTGAAGGTGACAGGAGCGACGGTACACTTTGTCGATGAGGACCTTGATCACGGACAGATTATTCTGCAGAAGGCAGTGGAAATTCCGGACGGGATCACCCCGCAGGCGCTTCAGAAAAAGGTTATGGAAGAGGCGGAATGGGTCATTCTTCCAAAGGCCATTGACCTGATTGCCAGAGGCAAGGTACAGATTGAAGGCGGTGTGACACATATTCTGTCCTGAAAAGACGGCAGAGAACAGGAGTACAACATGAGAGTATTACTGGTAGGCGGCGGCGGAAGAGAGCATGCAATTGCAACGGCGATTGCGAAGTCCGCCCGCGTGGAGAAGCTGTATTGTGCGCCGGGAAATGCCGGAATTTCAGAAATCGCAGAATGCGTTCCCATCGGCGTCATGGACTTTGACAGTCTGATTGCCTTCGCCCGGAAGGAGAGCATTGATCTTACGGTCTGCAGTCAGGATGATCCGCTGTGCGCAGGAATTGTAGATGCCTTTGAGGCAGCAGGACTTCGGATTTTCGGAACCAGAAAGAACGCTGCCATCATCGAGGGCAGTAAGGCCTTTTCCAAGGACCTGATGAAAAAATACGGCATTCCCACAGCCGCTTATGAAACCTTTACAGATCCCGATGCAGCCATTTGTTATCTCGAGCATGCAGATTTCCCCATTGTTTTGAAGGCGGATGGCCTTGCGCTCGGGAAGGGAGTGTTGATCTGCAATACCAGAGAAGAAGCGCAGGAAGGTGTCCGCACGATCATGCTGGACAAGAAGTTCGGAGCAGCAGGAAATGAGCTGGTTATTGAAGAATTCATGACGGGCCGCGAGGTTTCGGCGCTGGCTTTTGTTGATGGGACCCATTATCGTCTGATGACGTCCTCGCAGGATCATAAACGCGCATTGGACGGTGACCGCGGACTCAATACCGGTGGTATGGGAACCTTCTCTCCGAGCCCGTTTTTTACACCGGACATTGAACAGCAGTGCAGAGAGACAATTTTCCAGCCGACGGTGGATGCAATGCGCAAGGAAGGCCGGGAATTTAAGGGCGTGTTGTATTTTGGCCTGATGCTGACAGCAAACGGTCCGAAGGTTGTGGAATATAACACACGCTTTGGCGATCCGGAGACGCAGGTTGTGCTGCCCAGAATGGAAACCGACATCATTGATGTCTTCGAGGCGTGTATGGACGGTACCCTGGATCAGCTGGAGCTGAAATTTGCGGACAATGCGGCGGTATGTGTTGTTCTTGCCAGCGGCGGCTATCCGGAGGCTTACGAGAAGGGCAAAAAGATCGAGGGACTCGATCGCCTTCATGAGGAAAAAGATGTGTACTGCTTCCATGCCGGCACGAAGAAGGATGCAGATGGAAATGTCGTGACAAGCGGCGGACGTGTCCTTGGAGTAACGGCACTGGCCGGTACACTCCGGGAGGCAAGAGCAAGAGCCTACAAGGCAGTGCAGCTGGTCAGCTTTGATAAGGCCTACTATCGCCATGACATCGGCAAGGCAATCGAAGAATAAAAGCGGCCACAGTTCACCTGTCATCGGCTGATGAACTGTGGCTAAAAGTAACAATTCAGTAATATTTCACAGGAAAAAGGTATTTTTTCTTCAGTAGCTGTGCTATCCTTGTTTTGCCTTTGGCCTATAACGCCAGGATGAAAACAAGGGGTGCTTAGAAATGAGGATTATCATGCGTTCAAGATTCAATCGAATTCGCACCATGGCGGGAACTCTTGCTGTGGCTGCAGCGGTTACCTTTGCGCTTCCGGCAGCAGGAACTGCTGTATGGGCAGCAACAGGAACTGTAACAGGAAGTGACATTAATGTTAGAAGTGAGGCAAGCTCTGACTCCAGTCAGGTCGGGACGGTCACAACCGGTGATGTTGTCACTGTTGGAGAGACGGCTACCGACAGCTCAGGAGCAACCTGGTATCAGGTAACACTGAGCAACGGAACCACCGGCTATGTAAGAGGCGACTTCCTTACCGTGGATGAGTCGTCGGATGAGCAGACGGACGATGCCGCGGATGATGCATCAGCAGATGCTTCTACGGAGGCGACCGATGAGAGCACCGATTCTGCCGCGGCAGAGGCGGCTGCCGCAGCAGAGCAGGACACCGGCGGATATCAGGTTGTGCTGGCACCCGATGAGAACGGAACGGATACCTATTATTTGTACGACAACAATGCCGGACAGAGAATGAAGATTTCCGATATCGACAAGCTTCAGGACGATGTTACAGCGGCCAATGAGCAGGCGGCTTCGGTAAAGAAAACCTATACGGTGCTGGTCATTGTTCTGGCTGCAGCTGCTGCAATTCTTCTCGTGGGCTGCATTGTTTTGTTCCTCAAGCTTCGTGATGCACTGGCCAACGGACGCAGAGAACGTGATCTTACCATGGAGCGCAGGGATCAGAGAAGGAACGATCATCGCGCTGACAGCGTAGAGTCCCTGAGAAGACCGAGGGAGCAGGCCTCCCGCAGCGGCCGCGGACGTGATGACGCGTATGCTTCGGTTAATACTAGAAGAGTAGAAAGAGAAGGCGCAGGAAGAGACAGAGATGTCAGAAGAGCACCGTCTGCGGACAGACGGCCTGTAAGACCTGCCGGACAGCAGGAGGGCTATGCAGCAAGACCGGCTGCAGCTCGTCCTGCAGCACCGGCAAGGGATGCGGCAGAACGCACCGCTCGCCCGTCGGCAGAGGCTCCTGTCAGACGCGCTGCAGAGCCTGCCCGTTCCGCAGCGGAGGGCGAGGCACCGGTAAGACGTGCAGCACGTCCTGCAGCACCCGCAAGAGATGCGCAGAGCCGCACCGCTCGTCCGGCGGCGGAGGCATCTGGCAGACGTCCTGCGGAGACAGCACGTCCCGCAGCAAAGAACTTTGCGGATGATGACTTCGACTATGATTTCCTGAAGCTGGATGATGCTGATTAAGCTGTCCGGTTTATTTACAGGTAACTATTCAGAGCCCATCTCGATTTTCCTTCGGAAAACCTCGATGTGGCCGGCCAGAGGCGCTTCGCGCCTTGGCCGCCTGCCAATTTCAATCGTGAATTTGCCTGCAAGCAGTCAATTCACGTTGAAATATGGCAGGTGCTGAACAGATACATTTACAATAATATATAGACCATCACAATGGGATGGTTGCTGAAGGGTGCCGTGTGTTATATAATGCGTAACACACGGCACCCGACGTTTATTCGGGCGACGGTGAAAGAGAAAGGACGGACGATGGATATGCTGATAGAAATTGATTTCAGCAGTGATGAGGCAATCTACCATCAGCTGTGCAGCCAGATTATTCTGGGAATTGCGACCTCGAGGTATACGGAGGGACAGGTGCTGCCGTCGGTAAGACAGCTGGCCGATGAAATCGGCATTAACATGCATACTGTGAACAAGGCGTATTCGGTGCTTAAGCAGGAAGGCTTTGTAAAGGTTGACCGCCGAAAGGGTGCAGTGATTGCGGTGGACTCCAACAAGCAGCGGGCGATCGAAGCGGTTCGCGCAAAGTTAAGTGAGGCTGTGGCCGAGGCACTGTGCCGCGGTCTCTCCAGAGAAGAGCTGCATAATCTGGTCGATGATGTTTTTGATGAATACGAATCCTGGATTGCGGCGGCCGCAGAAGAGGATGAAGAAGAGTAAGCCGCATGCACACGTTGAAATGTGGCAGATGCTGAAAAGATGGGTGTAATCACTGGCAGGAGGACATGTATGGGCATTCCCTATACAAAAAATGCAGAAGAGGTTTTGCGTCTTGCAAAGGAGGCAGCTGCAGAAATCGGCAGCAGCTATGTCGGAACGGAGCATCTGCTCCTGGGATTGATTCGGGAGCCGGAGGGCGTTGCCTCACAGGTGTTGAAGATTAATGAGATTACGGAGGAGAAGCTCCAGGATCTTCTGGTATCCCTTCGCCCGGAAAAGGGCAGAACAGCGGTACTGGATCGAGATGGTTTCTCGCCAAGACTCCAGGATCTGCTGGACGGAGCAAGGGAACTGGCAGAAGAGGAGTACCATGCCAAGGAGCTGGGGACAGAGTATCTTCTGATGGCCATTATTCTGGAACGGCAGAACGTGGCAGTGAAGCTTATGGAGGCAGCCGGGGCCAATATCTCCAAGATCTATTTTGAAGTACTGGCAGCGATGGGAGTTAATCTCCAGGAGCATCGGCACGATCTGCAGCAGGATGGCGCGGGACAGATACAGGATCGCACGTCCTCCGGCATGCTGGAGCAGTACAGCAGGGATCTTACAGCCCTGGCAGAGAGCGGCAGATTGGATCCCGTTGTGGGAAGAGAACAGGAGATGCAGCGGGTGATCCAGATCCTTTCCCGCAGGATGAAGAATAATCCGTGTCTGATCGGAGAACCGGGCGTTGGAAAGACGGCCATTGTCGAGGGACTGGCACAGAAGATTGCAGAGGGAAGCGTACCGGATTCAGTGCGAGGAAAGCGACTTCTGACCCTGGATTTGTCTGGTATGGTTGCAGGGTCCAAATACCGCGGTGAGTTCGAGGAGCGAATCAAAACCGTGATCGAAGAGGTGACGGATCGGGGCGATGTGATTCTCTTTGTTGATGAGGTTCATACGCTGATTGGAGCCGGCGCGGCAGAGGGCTCCATTGATGCCTCCAACATCCTGAAGCCGGCTCTTGCACGCGGCGAGATTCAGCTCATTGGTGCGACAACCATTACGGAGTATCACAAATACGTGGAGAAGGATGCGGCATTGGAGCGCAGATTCCAGCCGGTCACTGTGGAGGAGCCATCGGAACAGGAAACGGTTGCAATTCTGCAGGGCGTGATTCACGGTTATGAGAAGCACCACGGCGTCAAAGTCAGTGCAGAAGCCATTGAAGAGGCGGTTCGCCTGTCACAGCGATATATCAATGACAGAAACCTGCCGGACAAAGCGATCGATGTTATTGATGAGGCATGTGCTGCGGTTCGTCTAAAGGCTCCGTCGAAGAAAAGTGATCCGGTGCAGCAGCTGGAAAAGAAGCTGACACAGGCAGATGAGAAGCTGGCAATGGCGGTGGCTTCCGGAAATGTGAGAAGTGCCAAGAGTGCCCGTAAAAAATACGAGGCCCTTCGTGCTGAATATGACGCACTTCTGGAACCCTCTGCCGGGCAGGAAGAGGATGCAAAGCAGCCAGTGGTAACTCCGGAGGATGTGGCAGCCGTGATTTCTGTCTGGTCTAAGGTGCCGGTAAAACGGCTTACGGAGCGCGAGAGTGTTCGTCTTCTGCGGCTTGAGGATGTGCTGCACAAGCGGGTGATCGGGCAGTCGGATGCGGTGACGGCTGTCGCCAAGGCTATACGAAGAGGAAGGGTCGGCTTGCAGGATCCGCACCGGCCGATTGGGTCTTTCCTGTTCCTGGGCCCTACCGGTGTCGGTAAAACCGAGCTTGCAAAGGCGCTGGCAGAGGCAGTTTTCGGTGAAGAAAAGAACATGATCCGCGTGGACATGTCGGAATACATGGAGCAGTACGCCGTCTCGAAGATGATTGGTTCAGCTCCGGGATATGTTGGCTACGATGAGGGCGGACAGCTCACGGATAAGGTGCGCAAGAATCCCTATTCGGTTGTTCTGTTTGATGAGATAGAAAAGGCCAATCCGGATGTGTTTAATGTCCTTCTGCAGATTCTGGATGAGGGACATCTGACAGATTCCAAGGGACGCCGAGTGAGCTTCCGCAATACCATCATCATCATGACCTCAAATGTGGGTGCCAGGAACATTGTGGACGCACGTACCATCGGCTTTTCCTCCAAGCCGACGAAAGAGCAGGAATATGAGAAAATGCAGGAGGGAGTTATGGCAGAGGTGCGGAAGATGTTCCGTCCGGAATTCATCAACCGCATTGACGGCATTGAAGTGTTCCATGCATTGAGCCATGAGGAGCTTCTGCAGGTTACAGCGCTTTTGTGCAATGAGCTTGCAGCAAGAGCAAAAGCGCAGATGGGACTTACGCTTCGCTTTACCCCGGCATTAAAGGAGCATATCACCAGCAAATATGCAGATCCCAAGATGGGAGCAAGGCCGCTGCGCCGGGCTATTCAGACGGTGATTGAGGATGAGCTGGCGATGCGACTTCTCTCGGAGGAATTCAAGGAGGGAGACAGCGTAACGATTGGATTCCGGGGCGGCGCTGTGACGTTTGACTGTGGAAAGAGATCGCGCAGAGAGCCGGAACCGGCTGAACAGGTATAGTTTTTTGTTGTGACTATTCAGAGCCGGAAGGATGGAAACAAGAGGGCAGTATGGCCAATAAGAAACGGACAACAGCATTTTACTGCAGAGAGTGCGGCTTTGAATCCTCGAAATGGGTAGGTCAGTGCCCGGGGTGTCATGAGTGGAATACCATGGTAGAGGCGCCTGTGCGCATGACGGCGTCTGCACAGGGGATGCGAGGGCTATCCGGCACTGCTACAATGTCCGGACCGGGCGTGCTGAAGGGACCGGTTTCTCTTTCGGAAATTCATGACGAGGGAGAGGTTCGCTGGTCAACCGGGTTTGCAGAGCTGGACCGGGTGCTGGGCGGTGGAATCGTCAAGGGCTCTATGCTGCTGGTGGGCGGAGATCCCGGCATTGGCAAATCGACACTTTTGCTGCAGGTAACCGGAAAGCTGGCGGCGAATGGCCGCAAGGTGATTTACATCAGCGGCGAGGAGTCCCTGCATCAGATTAAGCTCCGCGCAGGCCGCGTCGGAACCGTGGGGGATTCGCTGAAATTCTACTGTGAGACAGATCTGGAGCGGATTACCGAGGTTCTTCTGGAGCTGCGGCCGGAACTGGTGGTGATCGATTCCATACAGACCATGAACAACCCTTCTGTAGATGCGGCACCGGGCAGTATTTCGCAGGTACGGGAGACAACGGGCGTTCTGATGCGTCTTGCCAAGCAGACCGGAATTACCATCTTCATTGTCGGCCATGTCACCAAGGAAGGCACGGTGGCGGGACCGCGCGTTTTGGAGCATATGGTGGATACGGTCCTGTATTTTGAAGGGGATCGGTATGCCTCCTACAGGATCCTGCGCGGGGTCAAAAACCGGTTCGGCTCCACCAATGAGATCGGTCTGTTTGAAATGAGGCGCGAGGGTCTTTGCGAGGTTGAGAACGCTTCGGAGTATATGCTCTCCGGACGGCCGGAAAACGCCAGCGGCTCTGTGGTATCCTGCAGTATGGACGGAACGAGAGCGATGCTGACAGAGGTCCAGGCACTGGTGTGCAAGACTAATTACGGCTTCCCAAAGCGCCAGGCAACGGGTACAGATTTTAACCGCGTCAGTCTTTTGATGGCGGTGCTGGAAAAGAGGCTTGGAATTCCTCTTTCGGATTATGACGCCTACGTGAATCTGGCCGGCGGTATCCGGCAGACGGAGCCTGCGCTGGATCTGGGCATTGCTCTTGCTGTTTTGTCCAGCTATCGAGGGGTGCCTGTGGGGGATAAAATAGTGGCCTTCGGCGAAGTGGGGCTTTCCGGCGAGGTACGAATGGTCACTATGGCGGATCTGCGTGTGCAGGAGGCAGCCAAGCTTGGCTTTGATACGGTTATTCTGCCTGCCAGCAATCAGAGGGAGGTCAAGAAGCCGGAAGGAGTCCGCATTCTGGGGATTCGAAATCTGCAGGAGGCAGCAGGACTGTTGGGGTAATGGCAAATAATTGCACACTTGCGCGGCCGGGAGGACTGTACTATCAACAGAATGAATTACGGAATCATGTTTCTGAAAAAAACAGCACAATATCTTTTGAAGCCGCTGACCTTTTTGCCGGCGGTTTTGGTGATGATCATGATTTTCCAATTCTCGTCGCAGAATGCGGATGCATCCTCACTGGAGAGTGTAGCTGTGACGGAACGGATTGTGCATGCGATCAATTATCGTCTGCAGATGAACTGGACACCGGCACAGCAGGCACTTTATGTCGAGCAGGGTGAATTCTATGTGCGTAAGCTTGCACATTTCAGCGAGTATGCACTGCTGGGGCTGTGCCTTGCGGTGCCGCTCTATGCCTATCGCATTCGAAAGGGGTGGCTCCTTCTGACTGCGCAGACGATTTGCAGCGCCTATGCCGCCCTGGATGAATTTCATCAATGCTTCTCACCGGGACGTTCGCCGCAGCTGCGGGACGTTCTTATTGACAGTGCGGGGGCACTGACCGGCATTCTGATCGGTTGGCTTATTTCGCACATCATGGCTAGGACGATCTTTCGCCCGCTGTCATTGGAGAAGGAGCGCAAAATACGGGATGCCTATTACCGGGATCATCCGGAGTAATGTTTTGGCGGGCAGTCAATTCACGTTGAAATATGGCGGTTGCGGAAACTACCATGCCTGCTCGCGCAGCTTTCCTTTTGCTCATGTGGCGTTCTTGCCAAATTTTCAAGGCATCCCCGTCACTTGCCCCTTGTGTTTACAAAAATGAGATGCTATAATCGACAAGTCGGTTTGAGAGAGTAGCTTCAGATATGAACACTGGACTGTGTGAGAATCGACCGGAGGCGGCTCGAGGGCTGCGGCTGTAAATTTTGTATAGAGGTGTCGTCGAAGGGCTAAGACTGCGGTCTCCAAAACCGCCAATGGGGGTTCGAATCCCTCCACCTCTGCTTGTAGAAATGTTGGGAAGCGGCTTAAATGGCTCGCTTCCTTTTTTGTGTCTTTTACTGTAAAAATCCCGGACAGCGGCTGCGGGAGTGTCGCAGGCGCGAACCGCCTCTGCCAGTTGTGTTTCAAATTTGTTATAGTGACCGTATAGTCCTGTATTCAATTTGGGACTGGAGGTGAATATGAAAATATGCATTTTAAATGGCTCGCCAAGGGGACAGTATTCTATTACTGCCATGACCAGCAGGTATCTGGAAAAGTGCTTTCCACAGCATAGCTTTACATATGTACTGGTAGCCGCCCGGATTCGGTCTCTGGAAAAGGATCTGTCTCCTGTCGTGAAGGCTATGGAAGAGGCGGACATCCTTATCTTTTCCTATCCGGTCTATACATTCCTGGCACCCAGTCAGCTGCATCGATTTATCAGACTTTTAAAGGAAAGGAATATTGATCTTTCCGGAAAGTATGTTACCCAGATTACTACCTCCAAACATTTTTACGATGTAACAGCACATCGTTATGTGGAGGATAACTGTTTTGATCTGGGAATGCGGGTGATACATGGTTTGTCTGCTGACATGGACGATCTGACTACCGTAAAGGGGCAGGAGGAAGCGGTGGCCTTTTTCCGTTATGTGCTTTGGTGTGTGGAAAACGGGATCAGTGAGAGTATGCCGGTTGCTGCCACCGGGGCAACTGTTTCAAGAACGAAAGAATTCCTTTCCAATGTTAACAATGATGAGGGGAAGGAAGAAATAGCTACAGCTCATCCAGCAGAAAGTTCGCTGGAAGGAGTGCGGGTACCAATCGCCATCGTTACAGATCTGCAAAAAGAGGATTGGGCTCTCAAAGCTCGCATCGATGCTTTCCGTCAGGTCTGCCCGCTCCCTACCAGAGTCATTAATCTGGCGGAGTATCCTTTTCAGGGCGGCTGCCTTGGCTGCTTTCACTGTGCTGCTACCGGAAAATGCGTGTATACTGACGGCTTTGACACCTTCCTTCGTGAGCAGATTCAGACGAGCAGTGCCATTGTATATGCATTCACCATACAGGATCATTCCATGGGACCGGTATTTAAAATGTATGATGACCGTCAATTTTGCAACGGACACCGCACGGTGACAGAGGGACTGCCCTTTGGCTATATCATCTGTGGTGATTACGAAAAAGAATCGAATCTGCGCACGGTTATCGAGGCTAGATGCGAGGTGGGACATAACTTTCTGGCGGGTACGGGGACGGATCTGGCCTCCGATCAGAGTATGCTCGCCAGGCTTCTCTATGCCATAGAACATAGCTATCTGCAACCCAGGAATTTTTACGGCGTAGGCGGCATGAAAATATTCCGGGATCTGATCTGGATCATGCAGGGCTTTATGAAGGCAGATCATGAATTCTACAAACAGCACGGCATCTATGATTTTCCGCAAAAGCAGAGGGGACGCATGCTGATGATGCAACTGGTGGGTCTTATGATGCGGCATACAAAACTCATGGAAAAACATGGAACCCGCATGAATGAAGGAATGATGGCACCCTATCAGAAGGTTGTTGACGGTGCGGGAAAGCGGTGTTATAGGGTATCGATAAAACCTTCGTGCAAACAATAGAGGTGGTTGCAGATACTATCCGTATGCATTATTTTTATACAACTGATGTATTAGCACGAGAGGACCTTGCGGAAGACACGAGAGCAACATGGCAGGCGACAGACAGTAAGTGCTTCTGAACAGAGAGGAGAACCGAATGAAAAAGAAATCATCGTTGAAAGGCATAGCGCTGCTTTTCGTCTTATGCGCGGCTGCTGCAGTGGGCTTTATTGCCTACAATTCAAACGCAAAAAGAGCTGCGGGACAAGAGACAATTGCAGAGGATACCGTTCATGTTATTTTTGATACGGATATAGGAAACTGCACCGACGATCTGCTTGCTATGCAGATACTGTTTGCCCTGCAGGCAAAGGGTGAATGCCAGGTGGATGCAGTGGTGTCCAGCGCAAGGCATAAGGGCAGTCAGGTTTTTCTGGACCGCGCCATGCATTATTATAAAGCAGACGATATCCCGCTGGGATTTGTAGAGGGGGAGAAGGATCTTTACGAGCTGACACCTTACTATACACTGGCAGATGAAACGAACGAAGATGGAACTCCCCTTTTGGAGGGGACCGGCGTAGATATCTCCAGTCGTCCCACCGGCTGGCAGGTATACAGAGAAACGCTGGCCAAGCTGCCGGATAAGAGTGCAGTTATTATCTGCATCGGCATGGCGAGCAACATCGGAGAGCTGTTGGACTCTGAGCCGGATGACATTTCTCCGCTTTCAGGCCGGGAGCTCATTGAACAGAAGGTAAAGACCCTTTATCTGATGGCAGGCTGCTTTGAGAAGGTGGAGAGACTGGATAAACCGGGAGAATACCTGGAAACGGAATACAACGTCTTGGGAGATATTCCGCTGGCGAAGGAAGTGCTGGAGACCTGGCCGGAGGATCTGGTGCTGATTCCTCTGGAGGCAGGTATGGATTTCCCTTGCATAAGAGATGACGTGTTAAACGACTACGCAGACCAGCCGGATTCGCTTCTGTATCTGACGTACAGTCAGTGGAATGTGGGAGAGGTATCCGGTGATGTGGGTCCTCACTGGTGGGATCCTCTTGCGGTGGAATACGCCCTTGATCCTTCTGCTGAGCCTTACTTTGAGGAACCGGTACGGGGCAGTGTGACAGTGGCAGAGGATGGCAAGACCACCTTTGAAGAGAAGGAAGACGGTAATACTATCGTGGTAAAGATCAAAAAGGACGCAGAGGAGGATCTGTATCAGCTCCTGCGTTCTTATGCATCCTTCCAGCCATAAGAGTATATTGATTCAGGGAAATCGTGCCGGAATTGCGCTGCTTTGCAGCGCAATTCCTTTCTTTTTGCCCAAAAGAAAATATCTCGTCTTGTTTTTTTTCTATCTTTTTCCATGACACATTCCTGTAACATGTATCGGACGCTATGCTATAATCCTTAGAAGTATGACTGTAACTGCGCCCGGAGGCCACGAGCATCCTTCGGGGCGGATGCAGAAATCAATCGGACAATACATTGCAAAGATGATGCGACGGTCGGGGTATGCCCCGCGAAGGAGACAGCAGGAATGAGTGATGTAAAAAGGGTCTATGTGGAGAAGAAGAAACCGTATGCAGTTAAGGCTGCACAGCAGCTGGAAGAGATCAAGGCCTTTCTCGGAGTAGAAGGAATTGAAGAGCTGCGGCTTCTGATTCGTTATGATGTGGAGAACATCCGGGAGGATGTCTTTGAGACTGCATGCAGATGTGTGTTCTCGGAGCCGCCGGTGGATGATTTGTATCTGGAATCCTTTGATGCACCGGAAGGGGCCAGAATTTTCTCGGTGGAGGCGCTCCCCGGTCAGTTTGATCAGAGAGCTGATTCGGCTGTACAGTGCATTCAGCTGCTGAATCCCGATTCACATGTCATTATCAAAACGGCAGAGACTTATGTGCTGACCGGAGACATTTCCGATGCAGATTTCGAACGCATCAAATCCAATCTGATCAATCCGGTGGATTCCCGTGAAACCGGCATGGAGAAGCCGCAGACACTGGCAGCAGAATATGAGGAAGCGCCGGATGTTATTGTTTTCGACGGCTTTATAGACAAAAACGAAACGCAGCTGGAGGAACTGTACCGGTCCCTTGGCCTTGCCATGACCTTCGCAGACTTCAAGCTGATTCAGGATTACTTCAGCGGACGCTTTGACGGAGCGATTCGCCGCGATCCTACAATGACCGAGATCCGCGTACTGGACACCTACTGGTCGGATCACTGCCGTCACACCACATTCTCTACAGAGCTTCGCAATGTGACCTTTGCAGATGGTTACTACAAGGTTCCGATGGAGACCTCCTTTCAGAGCTATCAGGATACACGGGCAGAGATGTATGAGAATCGCCCGGACAAGTATCCCTGCCTGATGGATCTTGCTATTATCGGCGTGAAAAAGCTCAAGGCAGAAGGAAAACTGACCGATCAGGAAGAGTCGGAGGAGAACAATGCCTGCACAGTGGTGATCCCGGTAGAGGTGGATTACGGAGAAGGCCCGGTGCAGGAGGAGTGGCTTCTGTTTTTCAAAAATGAAACGCACAACCATCCGACGGAGATCGAGCCCTTCGGCGGTGCGGCAACGTGCCTTGGCGGCGCCATTCGCGATCCGCTGTCCGGACGCGGCTACGTGTACCAGGCAATGCGTGTCACGGGTGCGGCAGATCCTACGGTTCCGGTTTCACAGACACTGGAGGGAAAGCTCCCGCAGAAAAAGCTCTGCCTTGGCGCAGCACAGGGATATTCCAGCTACGGAAACCAGATTGGTCTGGCTACCGGAGAGGTAAAGGAAATCTATCATCCGAACTATGTTGCAAAGCGCATGGAGATCGGTGCGGTAATGGGAGCTGCAAGACGCGCGGATGTTATGCGCAAGAGCAGTGATCCCGGAGACATCATCATCCTCCTGGGCGGCAGAACCGGACGGGACGGTATGGGAGGCGCTACCGGCTCCTCTAAAAAGCATACCGAGAAATCCCTGGAATCCTGCGGTGCAGAGGTGCAGAAGGGTAATGCACCTACGGAGCGTAAGCTCCAGAGACTGTTCCGCCGGCCGGAGGTTTCCGGACTGATTAAGAAGTGCAATGACTTTGGCGCAGGCGGTGTATCGGTTGCCATCGGAGAACTTGCGGCCGGGTTGAATGTGAACCTGGATCTCGTTCCGAAGAAGTACGAAGGTCTTGACGGCACAGAGCTTGCCATTTCAGAGTCCCAGGAACGCATGGCGGTTGTCGTTGCACCGGAGAATAAGGACGAGTTCTTAAAATATGCGGCAGAGGAGAACCTGGAGGCAACCCCGGTGGCGGAGGTCACGGAGAAGCCGAATCTGGTTCTGAACTGGAGAGGAAAGGCCATCGTTGATATCTCACGTGCTTTTCTCGATACAAACGGAGCACATCAGGAGACAGATGTTGCAGTGGATGCCCCTGCAGAAGAGGACAACTATCTGCGGAAGATCGCCTCTAAGGAGGCAGCGCAGATTCTGGAGGCACTTCCGGAGAATTCAGAGGATGCACAGGCGTTTGCCTCTGCATTTGTAAAGGAGCTGGGCGATTTAAATGTCTGCTCACAAAAGGGCCTTGTGGAGAGGTTTGATTCCTCCATTGGTGCCGGAACGGTAACCATGCCGTACGGCGGACAGTACCAGCTGACAGAGACGCAGTCGATGGTGGCCAAGCTTCCGGTTCTGGGCGGCAAGACGAATACGGTAACCATGATGAGCTATGGATTTGATCCGTATCTGTCCAGCTGGAGCCCGTACCATGGATCTATTTATGCCGTGACACAGTCCGTTGCGAAGATCATTGCCGGCGGCGGCTCCTTTGATACGCTGCATTTCACCTTCCAGGAGTTCTTCCGCAGAATGAGTAAGGATCCGAAGCGCTGGAGCCAGCCGTTTGCGGCCCTTTTGGGTGCTTATGATGCACAGCTTGGCTATGGCATTGCATCCATCGGAGGCAAGGATTCCATGTCCGGGACCTATGAGGATAAGGGCAAGGACATTGATGTACCGCCGACACTGGTTTCCTTTGCGGTGGATGTGGCCGAGCAGGATGATGTGGTGACACCGGAGCTCAAGGAAGCGGGCAATGTTCTGGTGCAGTTCCACATTGAGAAGGATGAATACGATATTCCGGTTTATGATGCAGTCATTGACCTGTACAAGAAGATCACGGGGCTTCTGCGCTCCGGCATCGCGGTTTCCGGTTATGCACTCGACTGCTACGGCACGGCGGCTGCGGTAGCTAAAATGGCCTTCGGCAATCACCTCGGAGTGAAGTTTAACGAGGAGCTGCCGGTGCGATCCTTCTTTGAAAACGGAATGGGCGACATACTCCTGGAGGTCCGTGCAGACGAAGTAACTGTTCTGGAGGATCTCGAGGATGTGGATTATGACATCATCGGTACAGTGACCGGTGTGGATGACGGATTTGAGTATGCCGGTGTTACAGTCGGAAATGAGGATGCGCTAAGAGCCTGGAAGGGCACACTGGAGAGCGTGTTCCCGACTGTGGCTGTGAAGGGTGCTGAGCCGGTGGAGACACCGCTGTATCATGCAGATTCGATCTATGTCTGCTCACACAAGCTGGGTCAGCCCACGGTATTCATTCCGGTACTCCCCGGTACGAACTGCGAGTATGACTCGGCAGCTGCGTTTGAAAAGGCAGGAGCAAGGGCGGATGTGCATGTCTTCCGCAACATTACGCCGGAGGGCATCCGCGAGTCCGTTGAGGAATTCCGGACGGCCATAGAGAACGCTCAGATGATCATGTTCCCGGGCGGCTTCTCTGCCGGTGATGAGCCGGATGGCAGCGCGAAGTTCTTCGCTACGAGCTTCCGCAATGAGAGAATCGGAGAGGCGATCACAAAGCTCTTGAACGAGCGGGACGGTCTGGCGCTGGGCATCTGCAACGGCTTCCAGGCACTGATCAAGCTGGGGCTGGTGCCAAACGGTGCGTTGACCGGACAGAAGGAGGATTCACCGACACTGACCTTCAATACGATCGGCCGCCATATTTCCAAGGAAGCCTACATTAAGGTTGTCAGCAATAAGTCGCCCTGGCTTGAGGGCGCTGAGCTTGGCGGAGTATACGTGAATCCGGCATCCCACGGAGAGGGACGCTTTGTCGCTCCGAAGGAATGGCTGGATAAGCTCTTTGCAAATGGACAGGTTGCTACCCAGTACTGCGATCCGGCCGGTGCTGTAACAATGGATGAGGAATGGAATATCAACGGCTCCTACTGCGCAATTGAAGGCATCACCAGTCCGGACGGAAGAGTCTTCGGCAAGATGTGCCATGCAGAGCGCATCGGTGATCATGTGGCCATGAACATTGTGGGCGAGCAGGATCTTCGGATTTTCGAGAGCGGCGTAAACTATTTCCGGTAAGCGTTGCTTCCGGCAGCATTTAGAAGGGACAGTATAGAATGAAGGCATTTTTGATTCTGGAGGATGGGACGGTTTTTGCTGGGACGTCCTTCGGCGCCGTCAAAGAAGTGATCAGTGAAATCGTATTCAACACTTCCATGGCAGGCTATCCGGAGGTTCTGACAGATCCGAGCTATGCAGGGCAGGCTGTCTGCATGACCTATCCGCTGATCGGCAATTACGGCATCTGTCTGGAGGATATGGAATCGGACCGGCCCTGGCCGGATGCACTGATTGTGCGGGAGGTGTGCCATACACCTTCCAATTTCCGCAGTGATGAGTCTCTGGACGCATTCATGAAGCAGTATGACATTCCCGGCATTGCGAATATCGATACACGTGCGCTTACAAAGCTTCTTCGGGAGCATGGCACGATGAACGGAATGATCACCACAGATGAGCATTATGACCTGAATATCATCCTGCCGCAGCTGCACAAATATACCTGCGGCAAGGTGGTTCTGAAGGTAACCTGCAAGGATAAATATACGGAAGCCGGTGCAAGAGATCTTGCAGAGAACGGACCGATTTCCGGCCATGCGTCCTTTGATGCGGCAGCATTTGAGCGCTGCCGGGAGGGGGATGTCTCCTGCAAGGAAAAGCGGCCGAGCCTTGTACGTGAATTAAACGGTGCGGGACTACGCATTGCGCTTTTAGATGTCGGACTTAAGAAAAATATTGTTCGCAGTCTTACCATGCGCGGCTGCGATGTGACAGTTTATCCGGCCCTGACATCTGCGGAGGAGATTCTTGCAGATGCGCCGGACGGCATCATGATTTCCAACGGGCCGGGAGACCCGAAGGAATGTACCTCGATTATCGCAGAGGTTCGTAAGCTCTATGAGAGCGGAGTTCCGATCTTTGCCATCTGCCTCGGACATCAGCTGATGGCGCTGGCAACCGGAAGCGATACCTACAAGCTTAAATACGGTCACCGCGGAGGAAACCATCCGGTGAAGGATCTGACGACCGGCAGAGTCTATATTTCTTCCCAGAATCATGGCTATGCAGTGGATGAAACGTCAGTTAACCCGGAAATCGCACAGCCGCTCTTCTCCAATGTCAATGACGGAACCAATGAGGGCCTGCTTTATAAGAACAAGAACATCTTTACCGTTCAGTTCCACCCGGAGGCTTGCCCCGGACCGCAGGATTCCGGATTCCTTTTTGACCGGTTTATCAGCAACATTCGAAACGGCCGCAATACGGCAGCCGGAGAAAAGGAGGCCGAGTAATTATGCCAAAGAGACAGGACGTAAAAAAGGTAATGGTGATCGGCTCCGGCCCTATTGTCATCGGACAGGCTGCGGAGTTTGATTATGCCGGCACACAGGCCTGCCGTTCTCTGAAAGAGGAGGGCGTGGAGGTTTGCCTGGTAAACTCCAACCCGGCAACGATCATGACCGATAAGGACATAGCGGATGAGGTATACATTGAGCCGTTAAACGCAAAGGTCCTGGAGAAAATTATTGAGAAGGAAAAGCCGGACTCCATTCTGCCGACCCTTGGCGGACAGGCAGGGCTGAACCTTGGCATGGAGCTGGCAGAATCCGGATTTCTGGATGCCCACGGCGTAAAGCTTCTCGGAACCACGGCACTTACCATTAAAAAGGCAGAAGACCGTGAAATGTTCAAAGAGACGATGGAGAAGATCGGTGAGCCGGTTGCTGCCTCCGAGGTAGTAGAGAACGTAGAGGACGGTGTTGCCTTTGCGGAGAAAATCGGTTTTCCGGTGGTTCTGCGCCCGGCCTATACACTGGGTGGCTCCGGCGGCGGCATTGCACACAATACGGCAGAGCTGCGCAAGATCCTTGAAAACGGTCTTCGTCTGTCCCGCGTGGGACAGGTACTGGTGGAGCGCTGCATTTCCGGCTGGAAGGAAATCGAGTACGAGGTGATGCGTGACGGTGCGGGGAACTGCATTACGGTCTGCAACATGGAAAATATCGATCCCGTCGGTGTACATACGGGCGACTCCATCGTTGTGGCTCCCTCCCAGACGCTTTCCGATAAGGAATACCAGATGCTGCGTACAGCAGCACTGAATATCATCGATGAGCTGCAGATTACCGGCGGCTGCAACGTGCAGTTCGCACTGCACCCGACCAGCTTTGAGTATTGCGTCATCGAGGTGAATCCGCGTGTGTCCCGCTCCTCGGCACTGGCTTCCAAGGCAACGGGATACCCGATCGCGAAGGTGGCGGCCAAGATTGCACTGGGCTTTACGCTGGACGAGATTAAGAACGCGGTAACCGGCAAGACCTATGCGTCGTTTGAGCCGACCCTGGACTACTGCGTGGTGAAGTTCCCGCGTCTTCCGTTTGACAAGTTCATTCATGCCAAGAGAACGCTGACTACGCAGATGAAGGCAACGGGCGAAGTAATGAGCATCTGCACCAGCTTTGAGGGAGGTCTGATGAAGGCACTCCGTTCGCTGGAGCAGCATGTGGATGCGCTGGACAGCTATGATTTCAGCCATTTATCCAAGGAGGAGCTGTTCGTTCGTCTGACCGTTGTAGATGATCAGAGAATCTGGGTGATCGCGGAGGCTCTGCGCAAGGGAATTTCCCGTCAGACCATTCATGAGATCACCATGGTGGATGAGTGGTTCATTGACAAAATCCACAATCTGGTCCGCATGGAGGAGAGAATTAAAAAGGAGCCCTTAACGGCTGAGCTTCTGGCACAGGCGAAGAGCATGGAATTCCCGGATACCGTTATTGCCCGCTGGACCGGCAAAACCGAGCAGGAGATTGCACAGCTTCGCTACGACAACGGTATTACGGCACGCTACAAGATGGTAGATACCTGCGCGGCAGAGTTTGAAGCACAGACGCCGTATTTCTACTCGGTGTACAACACGACGGATACGGATGAGGCGAAGGAGCGCGTTACCGACCGCAAGAAGATTCTGGTTCTGGGCTCCGGACCGATCCGTATCGGCCAGGGTATTGAATTTGATTACTGCTCCGTGCATGCAACCTGGGCCTTTGCCCGGGAAGGGTATGAGACCATTATCATCAACAACAATCCGGAGACAGTTTCCACTGACTTTGACATCGCGGACAAGCTGTACTTTGAGCCGCTGACGCCGGAGGATGTGAAGAACATCGTAGACATTGAGCATCCGGATTATGCGGTGGTGCAGTTCGGCGGACAGACAGCCATCAAGCTGACGATGAGCCTGACGCAGATGGGCGTTCCGATTCTCGGAACCGACGCAAAGGATGTGGATGCTGCTGAGGACCGTGAGATTTTTGATGAGGTCCTTCAGAAGTGCGAGATTAAACGGGCAGCCGGTGCTACGGTATACACGGCGGAAGAGGCCAAGGAAGTGGCACACCGTCTGGGCTATCCTGTTCTGGTTCGTCCCAGCTACGTTCTGGGTGGACAGGGCATGCAGATTGCTCTCTCTGACGAAGAGATCGAGCAGTTTATGGCGGTCATCAACCGTTATACACAGGAGCACCCGATTCTGGTTGACAAGTACCTGCAGGGAACGGAGACCGAGGTGGATGCAGTCTGCGACGGCGAGAACATTCTGATCCCCGGCATCATGGAGCACATTGAGCGCTCCGGCGTGCACTCCGGCGACTCGATTTCGGTATATCCTTCGCAGTCACTTTCCGAGCATGTGAAGGAGACCATTGCAGAATATACAAGGCGCCTTGCCAAGGAGCTTCATATTGTAGGCCTTATCAATGTGCAGTTCATTGCCGTTGGCGAGGAGGTTTATATCATTGAGGCGAATCCTCGTTCCTCCCGTACCGTGCCGTATATCAGCAAGGTTACCGGCATTCCGATTGTGGACCTTGCGGCGAAGTGCATGCTGGGCTATAAGCTGACAGAGCTTGGCTATGAGCCGGGCCTGCAGAAGGAGGCCGGCACCATCGCTATTAAGATGCCTGTGTTCTCAACCGAGAAGATCCGCGGCGCAGAGATTTCGGTTGGACCGGAGATGAAGTCAACCGGCGAGTGCCTTGGCATCTCGAAGGATTTCAACGAGGCGCTGTACAAGGCGTTCATGGGATCCGGCGTAAGTCTGCCCCGTCACAAGCAGATGATTATCACGGTTAAGGATGCAGATAAGGGCGAGATCATTGATATCGCAAGGCGGTATGAAAAGCTGGGCTATATCATCTACTCCACCAGACGGACGGCGGAAACGCTGCAGGAGAATGGTGTCCGCTGCAGAAAGGTTAACCGAATCGGTCAAGAGTCTCCGACGGTCATGGATCTGCTCCTGGGTCATAAAATTGACCTCGTGATCGACACACCGACCCAGGGCCATGACAAGAACCGCGACGGCTTCCTGATTCGGCGCACGGCCATTGAGACAGGCGTGACGACCATCACGTCGCTGGATACGGCCAAGGCACTGGTGTCCTCTCTGGAGCACCAGGAACAGGAGAAGGATCTGAGCATAATCGATATCGTGAAGCTTTGATACATTGAATGATCTGTTGTGCCTGCCTGTGCGGGCATAGATCAGACCACTGACGGAATGATTGTGGTATGAATCCCGTGAATTACAGTAAGGAACTGGATAAGGTTGTTACAGCATGCAGGGAGCAGGGCCGGATACCGACCCTGCTCCTGCAGGTGTGCTGTGCACCCTGCTCAAGCTATTGTCTGGAATATCTGCGGGAGGATTTTGACATAACGGTTCTGTACTACAATCCCAATATTTCGGAGTTTGCGGAATATGAAAAACGCCGGAAGGAAGAGGTGCGGCTGATTCAGGAGTACAATCGTCAGGTTATGCTGCAGGATTTTGAAGGCATGCAGTCCACGCAGAGGGCGCGAATGATCAAGATCATGGATTGTGCCTATGAAGGTGAGATCTTTGAACAGGCGGTAAAGGGGCTTGAGAACTGCCCTGAGGGCGGAGATCGGTGCAGTGTCTGCTTTGGATTGCGTCTTTCCAGAACGGCGCAGCTGGCTGCGTCGGGGGGCTTTGATTTTTACACAACGACGCTGACCATTTCGCCGCTGAAAAATGCGGCGCGGCTGAACCAGATCGGAGAAGCGATGGGACAGCGCTTCGGCGCGGTCTGGCTTCCTTCGGACTTTAAAAAGAAAAACGGATACAAGCGTTCCATTGAGCTCTCGCATCGATTTGCACTGTATCGGCAGAATTACTGCGGCTGCCGCTTCAGTCGGCAGCAGCGGGAACGCGAGGAAAGGGAAGAAAGGAACACACAATGAAGCAATTGCTGGATGTATTGACAGAGGAAATGGGAAGAGCTTTTGCAGAAGCGGGATACGAGGCTTCCATGGGAAAGGTTGGCCCCTCTGCCCGCCCGGACCTTGCAGAATACCAGTGCAACGGTGCTATGGCCGGTGCCAAGCAGTTTCACAAGGCACCCTTTATGATTGCAGATGACGTGGCGGCAAGGCTTGCGGATTCGACGGTCTTTAAGGATGTGACCGTTGTAAAGCCCGGCTTTATCAATCTGAATGTGCGGGAGCAGTTCCTGCGGGATTATCTGCAGAAGATGAAGGGCAGCGAGAAATTCGGCATGCCGCATCCGGAAACCGGGAAGATGGTGGTGCTGGACTACGGCGGACCCAACGTGGCCAAACCGCTCCATGTCGGCCACCTTCGTTCGGCAGTCATCGGCGAAGCCATTAAGCGTATGGTCCGCTATCATGGAGATACGGCGGTGGGCGATATTCATTTGGGGGACTGGGGGCTTCAGATGGGCCTTGTCATCACAGAGCTCCGGCATCGCCGGCCGGAGCTTCCGTATTTTGACCCGTCTTATACCGGGGAATATCCGGCAGAGGCTCCGTTTACGGTAGCGGATCTGGAGGAGATCTATCCGTATGCCAGCGGAAAATCCAAGGAGGATGAGGCTTATCACGCAGAGGCTCTGGAGAACACACATCGGCTTCAGGCGGGTGACCGCGGCTACCGGGCACTCTGGCAGCATATCCTGAATATTTCCATTGCCGATATGAAGCGCAACTATGCGAACCTGAACGTTACCTTTGATCTGTGGAACGGAGAGTCTACGGTAAATGATCTTATTGCGCCTATGGTGGATAAGATGAAGGCCGATGGAAAGGCCTATGAGAGCAACGGGGCGCTTGTCGTGGATGTTGCAGAGGATACGGATGCCAAGGAAGTTCCGCCCTGCATGATTCTAAAGAGCGACGGCGCCGCCCTGTATACTACTACAGACCTGGCAACGATCGAAGACCGCAAGAACCAGTATCATCCGGATGAAATCATCTACATCACAGACAAGCGCCAGGCACTTCATTTCGTACAGGTTTTCCGTGCAGCGAGACGGTGCGGCCTGTGTGAGGAGAAAACCGAGCTTCGGCACATCGGCTTCGGCACAGTCAACGGCAAGGACGGAAAGCCCTTCAAGACAAGAGACGGCGGCGTGATGCGGCTGGAGACGCTGATTCAGGATATCAACAGCGAGATGCTCGAGAAGATTAAGAGCAACAAAGAGATCCCGGAGGAGGAAGCCAGAGAGACAGCCAGAAAGGTTGCACTTGCGGCAATCAAATACGGCGATCTTTCAAATCAGGCCTCAAAGGATTATATTTTTGATACGGAGAAATTCACATCCTTTGAGGGAGATACCGGCCCGTACATCTTATATACCATCGTTCGTATCAAATCCATCCTGGCCAAATATCAGGCAGCCGGCGGCACAGATCCGAAGGAGCTTTCCATTGCGTCGCCCTGCAGTAAGGCAGAGAAGAGCCTGATGCAGGACATTGCAGGATTTGGCGCGATGATGGACGGAGCATATACAGAATGCGCACCGCACAGAATCTGTGCGTATATCTATCAGTTGTCGAATGATTTCAACAGCTTCTATCACGGCACCAGAATTCTGGCAGAGGAGGATGCGGCGCGTAAGGACGGCTGGATTGCTCTTTTGCAGCTCACAAAGGAAATTCTGGAGACCTGCATTGATGTACTGGGATTTGAGGCTCCGGAGAAGATGTGATGCCAGCAGGGGGTTACTATGGACATGGGAGATTTGTTCGCGGCCGGAAGTGACATCATGAGTCAGGTGTCGCAGGCTGTTGAGACGGGTGATTATTCAAAATTAAGCAGCTCAATTAAGGAGCGGGTCAATAAGGTGACCGATGAGCTGCGTGAGCAGTCAAATGCATCGGCTGCCAAGGGATCCTACTCCAGTCCGTATGCCAAGGAAAGTCATACAGCCAAGCCGCAAAAGAGGACGGCGGAGAGAAAGAATTACTTTCTTCGCCGCTTTCCCTCCAGGAGCCTCGGGACAGGACGCGTCGTGTCGGGGATTTTACTGGGATTTATGCCGGCCTTGTGTACGGTGGCGCTTTTATTTAACAGCCTGGGTGATTTGTTTGCCGCGGATATGAGTACCTTGGGAGTGGACGTTGCCTCTTTTCTGTGCATGGGGGCCATAACCTTTGGCTGCTATGCGCTGATCCGAAGCGGCAGGAGAAAAAAGGCTCTGGTTAAACGGTTTTACCTTTACGGTGATATCGTCGGGGAGAATCGGGAATACATTGCTCTTTCTGAGCTTTCGGATAGATCCGGGATTTCGGAGAATCAGATTCGGGAGGATATCCAGGCGCTTCGGGCGGACAACATTCTTCCCTACGCAGTGCTTGATCGGAGCGGCAGCACGCTTATCCTTTCGGACCGCATGTACAAGGAATATATCAATGCCGAAAATGCCCGCAAGCTGCGCGAGGAAGAGGAACGCATAAATCACCTTCGTAAGGATGCGCAGGACCAGGGTACAGGAGAAAGCTGGGAGCAGGCGGCGGGCAAGGTGGCCGCGCAGGATGCAAAGGCGAAGGCACAGGCTGCCCGGGAGGAAGCAAGCAAAAAGGCACAGGAAAACGGTAGGCCCGGCGATTCAAAGAATGCAGACGGACAGACGGCATCGACATCCGCCCTCATTGCAGAAGGAAAGGCGTATATCGCAGAGATACGGGCTATTAACGATCGGATTCCGGATACGGAGGAGATGTCCGATAAGCTGTATCGCCTGGAGGAAATTACGAAGCGCATCTTCGAGCAGGTTCAAAAGGATCCGACCAAGGAAAAGGACCTTCGAAAGCTCATGAATTATTATCTGCCGACGACGACCAAGCTCCTGAATGCCTATGCGGATTTAAACGATCAGCCGGAGGCCGGAGAAAATATCCGGGAGACCAAGAGGCAGATCGAGGGCTCGATGGATGTGATCAATGAGGCCTTTGAGAAGCTTCTGGATGATCTCTTTCAAGAGCAGGCCTGGGACCTTTCCTCAGACCTGAATGTGATGAAAACCATGATGGCCCAGGATGGCCTGACAGAGGATTGATGCCCTTTCGGGTACATTCACGTCTGATATATGAAA
Organism: Paludibacteraceae bacterium; assembly: GCA_963629395.1. Lineage (GTDB taxonomy): Bacteria > Bacillota > Clostridia > Lachnospirales > Lachnospiraceae > CAG-791. The sequence goes on from CAVGIV010000006.1 coordinate 59,252, forward strand.
TTTTGTATCTGTTCAGCACCTGCCACATTTCAACGTGAATTGACTGCTTGCAGGCAAATTCACGATTGAAATTGGCAGGCGGCCAAGGCGCGAAGCGCCTCTGGCCAGCCACATCGAGG
>CAVGIV010000007.1:0-58081 GCA_963629395.1 Paludibacteraceae bacterium
ATCGTGAATTTGCCTGCAAGCAGAGGGTTCACGTTGAAATATGGCAGGTGCTGAATAGATACAAATTGATAAGGATAGGGAATGGCAACCTGGAATTCAAGAGGCCTTCGCGGCTCGCTTTTGGAAGAAGAAATCAACCGGACAAACGAAACCTACAAAGAACAGGGCCTGTGCCTGATCCAGAAGATCCCGACACCCATCACGCCCATTCAGCTTGACAAGGAAACCCGGCACATTACGCTGGCCTACTTTGAGCAGAAGAGTACCGTGGACTACATCGGTGTCGTGCAAGGGTATCCTGTGTGCTTTGATGCCAAGGAGGTGAAAACCTCCACCTTTGCGCTCCAGAATATCCATCCGCACCAGGTGGACTTTATGCGGCGCTTTGAAAAACAGGACGGCATTGCCTTTTTCCTGATTTACTATACCGGCATGGAGCAGTACTATTACCTACCCTTCCGCGATTTTCTTCCCTTCTGGGAACGGATGGAGGCCGGCGGCCGCAAGAGCTTCCGCTTTGATGAGCTGGACCAGACCTACCTGCTCCCCAAGCGCCCCGGCGTCATGGTGCCCTACCTGGAGATGATTAATAAGGACATCACCGAGCGAGAAACGTAGTGTTATGCAGAAAATGCATTCGGGATATTCGATGCACGAGCAAGGTGTGAAGTTTGTTTTGGCTGCACTGTATAAGGGGCTGACAGTCAGGGGATGGGAGGTGCGATTTTGTGACGAGCAGATGGATTCTCATGAATGGAACAGATTCGCCAGCCCGACAGGAGCGCAACATGTTTGAGTCCAAGACGTGGGCCTTCCTTCGGAAGGCCCACGGACGGACGAGTTTTGCGCGGATCGGGCGTTTGGTGAATCTGCGACGTTCATAGAGAATCCCTGCGAGGAAAACATGAGCACCACCCATTTCCGGCGTCAGCCCCGAGGCGATAGGCTATGACGCTCGGCACGCTTGACACAGGCGCAATCCCTCTGGTATAGTCACACCTGGTTTAATTATTTACTAAATTATCACTGCACAGCACTAAAGCGACACACGGTAAGACCCAGCCGCCGACTGTGCAGAACATCAGTGAGGCAGATATGGCAGATCGAAAAAGACAGGAGCTACTCCATACACCGGAGGGCGTATGGGATCACTACGGCGCAGACTGCGCCCAGTACGAGACCCTCATACAGGGAATCGGCGAGACCATGCACCGGTACGGCTACGAGAGCATCAAAACGCCAACCTTTGAATTCTTCGACGTGTTCTCCCGGGAAATCGGAACAACACCGTCCAGAGAGCTGTATAAATTCTTCGACAAGGAAGGAAATACCCTCGTGCTGCGGCCGGACTTCACACCGTCGGTGGCCCGGTGTGCGGCCAAGTATTTCATGGATGAGGAGCGTCCCTTAAAGTTCTGCTACCAGGGGAGTGCGTTTATCAACACCTCCAATCTGCAGGGCAAGCTCAAGGAATCCACCCAGATGGGAGCTGAATGCATCAACGACGATTCCGCAGAGGCCGATGCAGAGATGCTGGCCCTTCTGATCGAGGCCCTTCTGGGCGCCGGCCTTGGCAAATTTCAGATCACCGTCGGCGATGTCGAATATTTTCGCGGCGTCTGCGAGGCGGCAGGACTGGATGGGGAGACGGAGAGTGCGCTTAGGGACTACATCTCCGGGAAAAACTATTTTGCCGCAGAAAATCTTCTGAAAAGCCAGGCACTGGACCCGGCCATCGCCGGGCAGCTCCTGCAGATTGCAGGCTTTGCAGGCAATGATGAGGACCTCGAGCTGATGCGAAAGACTGCGCCCAATGAACGGGCCGGCAGCGCCATCAGCCGGCTGATTGAGGTGTACCGGATACTAAAGCTCTACGGCTATGAGCAGTACATCAGCTTTGACCTTTCGCTGCTGTCCAAATATCGCTACTATACCGGCATTTTGTTCAAGGCATACACCTACGGGGTGGGCGATCCGGTGGCAACCGGCGGACGGTATGATACGCTCCTTGCACAGTTCGGCAAAGAGGCACCGGCGATCGGCTTCATGTTCCAGATCGATACGCTGCTGGAGGCGATGCGCAGCCAGAATGCAGAGCCCATGGTCACACCGGCACCGGAGATCGTGACCTACACCAGAGATGACTATGCAGAGAAGCTTGCCAGCGTGCAGAAGGCCAGGAAGCTCGGACGCCGCATCACGCTGGTTCCGAAGAAAGGAGAACAGTAAGATGGAGGAGCTGACAATTGCCCTGACAAAGGGAAGGCTTGCAGAGGAAACCATGGAGCTGTTTGAACGGGCGGGGTATTCCTGCAGCGAGATGAAGGAGGATACGAGAAAGCTCATCTTCCGCAACAAGGAGCAGAAGCTGAACTTTTTCCTCTCCAAGGGACCGGATGTGCCGACGTATGTGGAGCGCGGCGCAGCCGACATCGGTGTTGCCGGTTCGGATGTCATTCTGGAGGAGCAGCGAAGAGCCTACGAGGTGCTGGATCTTGGCTTTGGCAAGTGCCGCATGTGCGTAGCAGGTCCCGAGAGCGCCAGAGAGAAGCTTCGTCACCACGAAATGATCCGCGTTGCGTCCAAGTACCCCAACATTGCCAGAGACTATTTTTACCATGACAAGCAGCAGACCGTGGACCTTGTGAAGCTCCACGGCTCTGTGGAGCTGGGAACCGTCGTAGGTCTCTCCGATGTCATCGTCGATATCGTGGAGACCGGATCTACGCTCAAGGCCAACGGGCTGGTGGTTCTGGAAACGGTCTGCGACATCTCGGCGCGCATGATCGTCAATCAGGTCAGCATGCAGATGAAGCAGGAGAGGATCCGCAGACTCATCGATGACGTGCGGAAGGCACTGTAGGAGACCGAGTATACCGGACACCTCCGCCAGGACCCGTCGCTGTGCTAAGTTGCCGGCGCATCGGACAGGAGAGGAAATCTACTATGAAGATTGCAGCACTTACAAAAACATCGCAAACCGAGCTCCTCGAGCTCTTAAAGGGAAGAAATCCTGCCAGCTACACCGGGCAGCAGGCGGCAGTGGATGCCATTATTCAGAATGTGCGGGATAATGGCGATGCGGCAGTCCTTGGCTATGAGCAGCAGTTCGACCACTGCACGCTGACACCGGAAACGCTCAAGGTGACGCGGCAGGAGATTGACGAGGCCTATGCCGCCCTCGATCCGGAATTTATTGCCGTTATGAAGCGTGCAGCGGCGAACATTCGGGAGTATCATGAGAAGCAGAAGACCAACAGCTGGATCACGATGAAGGAGGATGGGACGATCCTCGGACAGAAGGTGACACCCATCGAGATTTCGGGCTGCTACGTCCCGGGCGGACGGGCTGTGTATCCTTCCAGCGTTCTGATGAATATCATTCCCGCAAAGGTGGCCGGTGTTTCGCGCATTGTCATGTGCACACCGCCCGGAGCAGACGGCAAGGCACCGGCAGGGTCTTTGGTCGCAGCAGATATAGCAGGTGCCGATGAAATCTACAAGGTCGGTGGCGCGCAGGCAATCGCAGCCATGGCGTACGGCACCCAGACCATTCCGAAGGTAGACAAGATCACCGGTCCCGGCAATATCTACGTTGCCCTGGCCAAAAAGGCCTGCTTTGGCATTACCGGCATTGATTCGGTGGCAGGCCCCTCGGAGATTCTGGTGATTGCAGATGAAACGGCCAATCCGCGCTACATTGCGGCAGACCTTCTCTCCCAGGCCGAGCACGATCCTTTGGCCTCAGCGATCCTTTTGACGACCTCGAGACCCTTTGCGGAGGCGGTTTCCGCGGAAATCGACAAATTCCTGGAGACGCTGGAGCGGGCAGAGATCATCCGTCAGTCTCTGGACAACTACGGCTGCGCCTTTGTCGGTGAGACGACAGAGGATCTTATTGATGCCGCCAACGCCATTGCATCCGAGCATATGGAGATTGTGACCAAGGATGCATTTGAGCTTATGACCAAAATAAAAAATGCCGGCGCCATCTTCCTTGGAAGCTATTCCTCGGAGCCCTTAGGGGATTATTACGCAGGCCCCAATCACATCCTGCCGACCAACGGGACCGCACGGTTCTTCTCGCCCCTGGGCGTGGATCAGTTTGTGAAAAAGACAAGCATCATTTCCTACTCCAAGGATGCGCTGGAAAAGGTGCATGGGGATATTGAGCTGTTCGCGAGGAACGAGGGACTGACGGCCCATGCCAATTCCATTGCCGTGCGCTTTGACGGCAAGGAGTAGCTGATTTTTATTTGTAGTGGTGCCTGCGCGAGCAGGCATGGTGGTTTTAGCACCCGTCTCGAATTTGCCTGCAGGCAGTGGACTCACGCTGAAACAGGGCGGGTGCCAGACAGAAAGAACGCGTTATGGAACAGGTACAGGGCCGCACGGCCGTCATCACAAGGACAACGAAGGAAACAGATATTACCCTGGAGCTATCTCTGGACGGCAAGGGGAGCGCACAGGTGGATACCGGCATCGGATTTTTTGATCATATGCTGGACGGCTTTGCCAGGCACGGACTGTTTGATGTAAAGGCGACCGTGAAGGGCGATCTTGCTGTAGACGGACATCACAGCGTGGAGGACTGCGGCATCGTGCTCGGACAGGCCATCCGGCAGGCAGTTGGGGATAAAAAAGGCATCCGGCGGTACGGATACTTTGTCCTTCCGATGGACGAAGCGCTGGTGATGTGTGCGGTGGATTTGTGCGACCGCCCGTATTTTGTCTTATCCGGTGCGGAGCGCTTTGAGAGCGTACCGATGGTCGGTGGGCTGGATACGCAGCTGGTGCGGGAGTTTTTCTATTCCGTCAGCTACAGTGCCGGCATGAATCTGCATTTCCGGATTCTGGAAGGCGTCAATGCCCATCACATCATCGAAGCGATGTTTAAGGCATTCTCCAAGGCCCTTGACATGGCAACGCAGAAGGATGCACGGATTGAGGATGTGCTGAGCACCAAGGGCTCGCTGTAGCGGTGCTTGCAGATTTCTTGCCGTAGATTTGTCCGCAAGCAGATGGTTACGTTGAAATATGGCAGTGTCTAAACAGATATGCAGAAAGTACGGGGAGAGAAACGTGGAGCAGGAACTGAAGAAATTTGTGGCATGCATCTATCTTAAGGACGGAAAGGCAAACCGGAATCTGAAGGATTCCCGCGTTGTCAGCGACGATCCGGTGGCACTGGCCAAGACTTATGCAGACGGCGGGGTGGACGCCATTCTTATTTTCGATCAATCGGAGAACGACGAGGAGCACGAGAAGGCGATCGGAATTCTGCGCAGCATCTGCGGACAGGTGAATGTACCGATCTACGGAGCCGGACACGTAAATCGCCTCGAGGATGTGAAAAAGCTGATCTACGCCGGATGCGCAAAGGCGGCTCTGAATTTCTCCAAGGAAAGCAATCTGGAGATGCTTAAGGAAGCGGCGGAGCGCTTCGGCAAGGACCGGATTGCGGCCTGCTACCGCGCGGCGGATGCCATTCACGCGCACAAGGATGAAATCGTCAACTACGTGGACGAGCTGGTGCTGATCGATGAGACCGATGTCCGCAACGCCTTAAAGCTTGAGGAGGTACCGTCCATTCTGACCCTTCCGGAGATATCGCTGGATAAGGTGCTGGAATTCGGACAGCTTAAAAGCGTCAGCGGCATCTCCGGCAATGCCATCAACGACAATATCGATCAGATTGCAGATCTTCGGAAGCTCTGCCTCGAGAACGGCATCACCGTATCCCGCCACAAGGCCAGATTCACCTGGAACGATTTCAAAAAGGATCCCCAGGGACTGGTGCCAGTCGTTGTACAGGAGGCCTCCACGGGAGAGGTGCTGATGGTGGCCTATATGAATGAGGAGGCCTACAGCAACACCGTCTCCACCGGGCGCATGACCTACTGGTCCCGCAGCCGGCAGGCCCTTTGGATCAAGGGAGAGACCAGCGGCCATTTCCAGTATGTACGCTCACTTACGGCAGACTGCGATATGGATACAATTCTGGCCAAGGTGGATCAGATCGGCGCCGCGTGCCACACCGGCAGCCACAGCTGCTTTTTCCAGACAGACCTGGTGCTGAAGGAGGAGGATGAGCTTGATCCCATGAAGGTACTCGAGAGGGATTACCGGACCATCACGGACCGCAGAGACCACCCGAAGGAAGGCTCGTACACAAATTATCTGTTCGACAAGGGCATTGACAAGATGCTCAAGAAGCTGGGTGAGGAGTGCACAGAGGTTGTTATCGCAGCCAAGAACACCGACTCCACCGAGGTTGTATATGAGGTATCGGATCTTCTGTATCACCTGATGGTCGTTATGGCAGAAAAGAACGTGACCTGGAAGGACATCACCGAGGAGCTGGTGCGAAGAGCCAAGAGCGAGTAGGGCGCCGCGGACATTTTCGGATGCCTGCTGGTGTATGACGACAGGTATATGGGCCGTGAAGGCCCGGAGGGGAGGAAGGTATGTTCGCGTGCCCTGGGTGCGGCGCAGGTCTTCGCTTTGACATTGCCAGTCAGAAGCTGCACTGTGATTATTGCGACGGCTCTTATTCAGTCACAGACTACCCGTATGAAAAGTCTGCGGCGGGAAGGACCATGTACGATGTGACTGTGTTCACCTGCCCCGCGTGCGGCGGAGAGCTCGAGAGCACGGATAATGAAATCATTCAGTTCTGCCCGTTCTGCGGCGCATCGAACGTACTGTCCTCCCGCATGGAGGGGCGCCTGCGTCCGCAGCACATCATTCCCTTTCAGAAAACCAAACAGGACTGCGTGCAGGCCTTTCAGAAAAAGGCAAGGCGCGCCCTTTTTGCACCAAAGGAGCTGCGGGATCCGTCCTTTCTGGAGGGCTTTCGGGGTATTTACCTCCCGTATTGGGAATATGAGGTCGATCAGGGAACGGAAGGGGACGGCGTAACCTTTGAGGGAACCAAGACCGTCAAGGACTACTACGACGTCTATCAGATCACGGTTCCTCTGGCGGCAACGCTGAGTGGCCTGCAGTACGACGCCTCCAGCTCCTTTGACGATGTCATCGGTGAAGAGATTGCGCCCTTCGGCGGCAAAGAGAGCCAGGAGGAGTTCGAGCCAGGTTACCTGGCCGGCTTCTATGCGGACACGGCGGATGTCCCGTCGGAGGTGTATGAGAGTCAGATCCGCGAATATGCCAACGAACGGACGCAGAAGGAGCTGAAGACCATCTACATGAAAAAGGGCTATGTGGTGGAGAAGCTTCCGGATCCGAATGCAGCCTACCACACATCCATCCGGTCGGCAGAGCGCCTGCTGGTTCCGGTGTGGTTTCTCACCTTCCGCGGCAAGAGCCGCGTGTCCTATTCCGTCATCAACGGTGAGACAGGCAAAATATCGGCCGATATTCCAGTAGATGTCAAGCGTTACCTTCTGTGGTCCCTGCTGCTGGCAGTGCCGCTTTTTGGCCTTTTGAATTTCCTTGTGTCTGCCACAGCGCCGTCGGCAATGCTCGGCTGCGGATATCTTGCGGCCCTGTGCGGCGTGATCTACTGCTGGACCATGAGCTGCATCATCGACCGGAATCGGCACGCAGACGACCTTGGATATTTGTATCTCCACGGCACGCCCAAGGAAGAGAGCAGCACCTGGAAACGGACACGAAGGATTCTGGGATATATACATAAACGCATAGGGAACATTATCTGGGGCGTTCTCATTGCGCTTGCCATTGTATTTGTGGCCATTGCAGATGAGCTGGACTTTTCGCTGGAGGACATCCTGGGAGTCTTTGGATGCTACGGAGTGCTAGGCTCGGCGGGTGCAAAATGCCTGGGGGTATTTGCTGTGCTCCTGGTGCTCTATGCGCTGTGGCGGTGGCTGGATGCGACGGATAATCGCATGCTCCTGGAAGCGCTGCTCCCGGAGCTGGCCATTGGGACGGTTCTTCTCGTGCGGCACGCAAAGCCGGTGCAGGACTATTATTACTACGGCGGAATGCTGGTCTGCCTGGTACTCGTGGCGGTATCATTGGCCGCGCTGATTTTCCGTTACAACGAGCTTTCCACACATCCCATACCGAATTTCCATGACAGGAAGGGAGGAGGCAGCGATGAAGAGAGGCAATAGATTCATTTGGTGCCTTCTGGCGGCATTTTTGCTCGCCTTTCTGCCGGTCGGAGACCTTCTGGCGGCGGAGCCGGAGTACTGGAGCTGGGAAGAGGGTGCCGGCGATCTGGTTTATTCCAACGAGGAGACCGGGTACGGCGCTTACATTCGGGACGAAGAGGATCTTTTGTCTGAGGAGGAAGAGAAATCCCTTGCGGAGACAATGAAGGCGGCAACTGCCTACGGAAATGTTCTCTTTTTATCAGCAGACGGTGATAATATGAACCCCGAGGACTATCTGGAAACCTACTACGCGGAGTGGCTCTCCAGAGACGGTACCGTATTCCTTGTTGAAATGTCGGTGCGGGAGCTCCGCCTGGAGAACTCCGGCAGCATACGGCATACCATAACCCCCTCCTACAGCAACACCATTACGGATAATGTCTACCGGATGGCATCGGAGGGCGATTACTACGGCTGTGCAAACGAAGCGTTTGCACAGTGCATCACCCTTCTGGAGGGCGGACACATTGCCCGGCCGATGAAGTACATCTGCAACGCGCTTCTGGCACTTATACTGGCACTGCTCATCAATTATGCGGCCGTCCGGATCTCCAACCGGAATCACCGCATCACGGAGAAGGAGCTGGATAAGCAGATTACCGATTCTCTTGTCCTGGGCGCCGCGAACAAAAAGCGCATCGCCCATCGCAAGAGGGAATCCGGCAGCTCCTCCGGCGGCTCATTCTCCGGCGGAGGAGGCGGTGGTGGAGGATTTTCCGGCGGCGGAGGAGGCGGTGGCGGCCACTCCGGAGGAGGACACAGCTTTTGACGCGATACGAAGAGTAAGGACTGGAAGTTATGAGCACCACCCACTCATAACTTCCAGTCCGTAGGTATTGGTTACACTAGACGAAAGGATACAGCAATGGCAACTTTGACAAACGGAATTTACGAGAAAAACGGCGTCGCCTACAAGACGCTCACACTGACCGACGGCAGCTATGCCCTGACCGTAACACCCGAGAAGGGCGGCATGGCAACCTCCTTTACCAGGGACGGCGAGGAGTACCTCTGGCTCCGCGAGGGCAACTACGAATCCACAGACCGTCCCCGCTGCGGCATTCCGATTCTGTTCCCCAATTGCGGCAAGCCGGACGGCGGCGTGCATCATTTTGACGGCGCAGATTATCCCATGGAGGTACACGGCTTTGCAGATCTTCTGCCCTGGGAGGTGGAGAGTGCAGCAGGCGATGGCATTACGCTGACGCTTTCCCCCAACGGCCTGACCAAATTCGTGTATCCCTTTGATTTTCATCTGTCGATGAAGTACAAGCTGGAAGGGAATACCGCTTTCCTTACACTCACAGTGCTGAACACCGGCAAAAAGGATCTGCCCTTCAGCGTTGGCTTCCATCCGTACTTTGCAGCCAGCAGCCTGGAAAATGTGCACTTTGACATCAAGGCACAGACCTGCAGCGAGAATGCCAAGGGTGAGCAGCCGGCAGCCCCGGAGACCATCACGCTGACTCGTAAGGAAGGCAGTGCCGATTCCATTCGCCTGATGAGAGGCGTGCAGAGCCCGATGGTCCTTTCGGACCAGGGAAATGGGCATACGGTTACCGTATCCTTCGATGAGACATGCTTCTCCAAGGGCGTTTTGTGGCAGCAGGATGCGGAGAGCTTTGTCTGCATGGAGCCCTGGAACGGGTGGGCCAACTCTGTCAACGAAGAGGGCAAGCATGAGCTCCTGGCACCCGGGCAGAGCAAGGACTTTGCGTGGAGCGTAAGTATACAGTAAGGGGACTGCGTGCGTGATATGAATGGTGCTCATGTCACGCACGCAGTCCTGTCTCGTCTACTGTGACACGGTTGCCTCTTTACAGGTAGATGGACGAGTGATATAGTGCTGTACCATCAACACTAATACAGTGGGAACGGAAAGCGAATGTCGGGACCAGGTCCCGCATCGGGGAGCAAACATGAATCATCCAAGCTACAGAAAACGAATGGTCTATCCTCTGGTTCTGGCTCTGGGACTCTCTCTTGGCATCACCGGATGCAAAAAGGAAGAGGAGACCTATGATACCGGCGTTTCCGTGGAATCCGCTGTCCGCACGGACATCGAGAATATCTATACCGCCAAGGGCAAGATCATCAGTGGCCAGGAGAGCTCGATGAATGTGAAGGCCACCAGCAGCCAGGACGCCATCATCATTGATCAGGTGTATGTCAGCGTCGGAGATGAGGTTAAGGCAGGCGATGTTCTGTACACCATCGATACCACCCAGGCAGCCCGTGACCTTGCACTCAAGGAGCAGCAGCAGGCTATCTCGGATCAGCAGAATGCCATCAAGCAGGAGGACAACGAGCGCGCCCTCTCGGATGCACAGGCCAATTCCGGAGATCAGTACGTCACAGGAACAAGGAACCTCGTGCGCAATGCCGACGATACCAACAAGGCCATTGTGCAGCAGCTCGAGGACCAGGAGAAGCTCCAGACCTACAAGGATGAGGAGACGAGAACAAAGGCCACCTACGACGCCTGGCAGTCCCAGGTGGATTCACTGCAGTCGGATTACGATTCGAAGCTTTCCCATGCGCAGGATCTGAGCCGCCAGCTGGAGCTGAAAAAGCTCGACACCGCTGCGGCGGCATCGACAGCTGCCACAACCGGGAGCAGCACGCAGACAACCACCTCACAGGAGTACCTGGACCTGTCCAAGGAGGCCCAGAAGGCCCAGTGGTCCGCAGACGATGCCAAAACGGCACTGGACCGGGCGAAAACCTCCCTTGCCGACGCCAAAACGGCCTATGAAACCGCCAAAACCCAGCGGGAAACCTTTGAAAAAACTGTGACCACCGACCAGCAGTCGACCACGGACAATGTTCGAAAGCTCGAGGATCAGGGAGATACCGTCAACAAGGACAACCGCACGAAACTCACGGCAGAGGAGACGGCCCGGAATGCCATTGCCTCTCAGGACCTTACGCACAAGTCCGATACCATTACCAATGAGGCAGAGATTGCCAAGCTTAAGGAGAAGCTCGAGAACGGCCAGGTCATTGCAACGATGGACGGCACTGTGACAGCTGTTAATGTGATAGCTGGTCAGGCTTACAGCGGGTCGGATGGCGTGGTGCTCGACAATCTTTCCAAGATGAAGGTCAGCGCAGATATTGACGAAGCACACATCGCAGACCTTCAGGTTGGCACCAGGGTCCGCGTGAAGACGGATTCCACCGGAACGACGGAGCTGACCGGCACGGTGACCTTTACATCCCCGACGCCTACCAAGGAGACCTCGAACAATACAAACTCCTCCAACGGGTCTACATCAGCCACCTCCAGCAACAGCCAGAATACCAAGACCCGGGCGACCTACAAGGTGGAGGTGACACTGGATGAGCCCAATGATCGGCTTCGAATCGGTATGACGGCGACCATCGACTTTATTGTAGCCAGTGCACAGAACGTGATTGCGGTTCCCAGCTCGTGCCTTATAGACGATGGGGCAGGAAACTATTTTGTAAATGTGATTTCCTCCGCAGCGGACGCGGCTGGTGCAGGTGATGAGAGCACAGGGGGCAGCGTCTGGGAGGACAGCACGGGATCCCAGGAGGCGTCAGCTGCTGTTCAGACGGCAGATGGCGCGGACGCAGCAGGTACTGATATGAGCGCAGGCGGAGGCGTCACGCAGGTGATGGTCACCACCGGCGTTGCAGGCGACTATTATACAGAGATCACCTCCGGCAATATCCGCGAGGGAGAACAGCTTCAGACCAGCGCTGCTACCGGAGATTACTCCAGCATGCTGGACGGCGTATACGGAGCCGGAAGGTGAGTATGCTTTTCAGAAAACGAAGTCCCAAAACGACAAAACCGGATTATCTTGACGTGCTGACGCCTGCGGAGCAGATGCGCGCAGATGAAGAGGTCGGGAGCGCAGAAAACCCGGAAGGAAGCTGTATCATCCACATGGAGAACATCGTCAAGAGGTTCAATGTGGGATCCGACAATGAGCTGGAGGTTCTCCACGGGATCAGTCTGGATATTCGTGAAGGCGAGTTTACCGCAATTGTCGGAGAATCCGGCTCCGGAAAGAGCACATTGATGAATATCATAGGGCTTCTGGACCGCTCTACGGACGGAACCTATGAAATTCTGGGACGGGACGTGTCCAGGCTTAAAGACGATGCCTTATCCGCCATTCGGAACCGGCAGATCGGGTTTGTCTTTCAGACCTACAACCTGATTCCGCGCACGACGGCGCTCAAGAATGTGGAAATGCCGATGATGTATGCGAGGGTACCGCAGGCCGAGAGAACCGAGCGAGCGAAGGCACTGCTGGAAAAGGTCGGCATGCAGGACCGCATGCTCCACCGGCCGGATGAGCTCTCCGGCGGACAGAAGCAGCGCGTGGCAATCGCCCGGGCCATGGCCAATCATCCGGCAATGATTCTGGCGGACGAGCCGACGGGAGCACTGGATTCCGAAACCGGGCGGCAGGTGATGGATCTGTTCCACCGTCTGCACGACGAGGAGGGCAAGACGATTGTCCTTATTACGCATTCCAGAACGCTTGCCGAGGAATGCGGACGCATTGTGACGATCAAGGACGGCAATATCATCGATGAGCGAAGAGGCTCTCTGGCACACGGATGATGCGGCGGCTTTGGCGTTGGAGCCAAATGAACGTTTGATTCTGCCATCACTGTTTTCAGAAGGAGGCGGCACGTAACAAATGCTTAAAGAGAATATTAAGCTGGCATTTGCCTCAATTGCGGCCAATAAGCTGCGCTCTTTTCTGACAATGCTCGGCATTATCATCGGCATTGCAGCTGTCATTGCGATTATGACGGTGGGAAATTCATCTACGGAGCAGGTGCGGGAGCAGTATGCGTCCTTTGGCACCAACAATGTCAGTGTATATATGTGGCTGTCCAATGAGGTTTCTGTGGATGGCGAGAGCACGGACAATTCGCAGCTCATTCCGAACTTCACGGAAGAGATGATGACCAAAATGCTGAATGTCTATGGTGATCAGATTGAGGCCCTGGCCGTGACTAAATACATTGGCGGCGGCGGAAAGGCGAAGCCGGCAGGGAAAACGGTGGCGGATTCGGTCTATGCGAATGTGAGCATTGTGGGCGTGAATCCCGGATATTTTACTGTGAATTCGAGCTCTCCCATATCGGCAGGGCGGGTGTTCAGCTCCAGGGAGCTGTCCGAGGATTCCATGGTGTGCATCGTGTCGGATAAGCTGGTGAATAACCTCTTTGATGGAGATCCGCAAAAGGCACTGGGGCAGAGCATCACCATACCGATGTCGACGGACAGCGCGGGGAATGAGGTCACGGCAGATTATTCCATCATCGGTGTCTACACGATGAACATGTCGGATTACGGGGAGATGTCCTCCACGTCAGAAAAGGATCTGTATTCCACAGTATATATCCCGTATCTGAATGCGGTCTCTTATGTCACCGGCGCCAGCTCCAAGGCACTGAATGATTTTACGCTGCTGGTAAAGACAGGGGAGGATGTCATTGCATTTTCGAATGAGCTGCAGGCCTATCTGACGGGACTTCTGGGCGAGAAGTCGAATTTTACGATCTATGTGAGCAACAACAAGGAGTGGATCGAGCAGGCAGAGCAGAGTATGCGGCAGCAGGTCCTTTCCGTCACACTGGTCGGGGCCATTGCGCTTTTGGTTGGCGGTATCGGCGTTATGAACATCATGACCGTTACGATCACAGAAAGGACCAGAGAGATCGGTACGAGAAAGGCGCTGGGAGCGCCCAATCGCGACATTCGGATGCAGTTTATTACGGAAGCGGTCATTTTGTGCTTCATTGGCGGAATCATCGGGATTGTTGTGGGTGTCGGCATCGGCATCGGCGTCTGCCAGGGCGTGCAGCATATCCCGCCGGTGCTGGACTGGAAGAGCGTTGCAGTTTCGTTTGGCGTATCGGTGGCCATTGGCGTGTTCTTTGGGTATTATCCGGCCAATAAAGCGGCCAAGATGGATCCCATCGAGGCACTTCGTTACGAATAGAGGCGTGTGAGAGTGCAAAGCGCGGAGAATTCCGGAAATCATGGAAGGGAAGGTGCTTGCGCAAGCCCTTGCAAATGGGAGTTATCTGCGCTACAATATTCTGACTCACAAGGGTTAGTAAAGGTTTCGACAGGGATCTTGAAGGTGGGGAAGCTATCCGACGCCGATCGTTAAACGGCAAACCTAAATATAAACGCTAAGAATAATTCTTACGCTCTGGCTGCCTAATCGCACCAGCGTCGCCTGACTTGCACCTGTTCTCGTCAGATACGGCGTCATCATAACAGGAAACGACATAGGCCATGCCGCGGGGCCTGTGGGCGTATCAGCGGATACCGACGATGACGGGGTGCCTGTTCTCCGCCTTCACGAGGGAAGCGTCTTCGGACAGAATGAACCGGCTATGATAGTAGAAGCACACGGGATGGGTTTTTGGACAGGGGTTCGATTCCCCTCTAATCCACGATGTACGGCACGGGCGAATGCGATGCGGAGCTGCCGCTCTGATCATTCAGGAGTCTGGCCGGAATAAGAGCAGCAGGACAGGGAGTTCCCTGTCCTTTTTTTGTCTCCCGAACATCCGTCTTTCTGCTATAATCAGCCGTGTGCCCGCTGAAACAACCATGCCTGCGCGGGCAGGCATCACGAGCACAACGCACAACTTCGCGTAACTATTCAGAGCCCATTCGCATTTCACGTCTGATTTTTGAAATTTTGCTTGGCTCTGAATAGTTACAACTTCGCAAAGAGGAGAGAGCAAGCGATATGGAAGATAACAACAAGATACCCATGCAGACACAGAAGGGCAAGACCGGAGAAGGCAGCCTTCTGCACAAGCTACAGGCGCTGAGTGCCTACACCGTGGAGGAGGAACGCTTTCTGCCGGACCTTGGCTGCCGCGGATACGTGCTGCGGCACAACAAAAGCGGCGCGCGCATTGCTCTTTTGCCCAATGACGACAATAACAAGGTGTTCTACATCGGCTTCCGCACACCGCCGGAGGATTCCACGGGCGTTGCCCACATCATCGAGCACACCGTCCTGTGCGGCTCCCGCGACTTTCCGGTGAAGGACCCGTTTATCGAGGTGGTGAAGGGATCTCTTAATACCTTTCTCAATGCCATGACCTATCCGGATAAGACCGTCTACCCGGTGGCCTCCACCAACGAGAAGGACTTTGCCAACCTGATGCACGTGTATCTGGATGCGGTTTTCCACCCGAACATTTACACCAATGAGAGCATTTTCCGCCAGGAAGGCTGGCATTATGAGGTGAAGGATGAGGAAGGGAAGACACCGGAGGTTGTCATCAACGGTGTCGTCTACAACGAGATGAAGGGCGTGATGTCCTCGCCGGACGATGTCTTAAACGACGTAGTCCTTGCCTCGCTCTACCCGGATACCACCTATTCCATCGTCTCCGGCGGCGATCCCGAGGTGATCCCAGAGCTCTCCTACGAGCAGTATCTGGCATTTCACAAGCGCTTTTACCATCCGTCCAACGCGTATTTGTATCTCTACGGTGATATGGACGTAATAGAGCGCCTGCGCTTTATCGATGAGAAGTACCTTTCGGACTATGACGTCCTGGAGGTGGATTCCGAAATCCGGCCGCAGGAGCCCTTTACGGCTCCGGTTCAGAAGGATAAATATTACAGCATCCTGCCGGAAGAGGATGAGAAAGAAAAGGCGTATCTGTCCTGGAATGTGGCCCTTCCGATTCACGGAAATGCCAAGGAGATCCTGGCCTTTAGGATTCTCGATTATGTGCTGTGCGACGCAGAGGGTGCACCGGTGAAGGAGGCGCTGCGCAAAAAGGGCATCGGCCAAAGCGTAGAATCCCTGTACGAGCCCGGGATTTACGAGCCGTATTTTTCCGTGGCGGCCAAGCTCGCCGATCCGGAGCAAAAAGACGAATTCGAAGCGACCATCCTGGAGACCTTAAAGAGCATTGCCGAGAACGGCATTGATACCAAGGCGCTGCAGGCCGGCATCAACTACCACGAATTCCACTACAGAGAGGCGGACTTTGGCTCCTATCCCAAGGGACTTGTCTACGGCCTGGACATCATGGATACCTGGCTGTATGAGGAGCAGCAGGTGTGGGACAACCTGGATATCGGACGATTCTACGAAGAGCTCAAGGGTGAGGTCGGCAGCGGATATTTTGAAGGACTGATTGTCAAATATCTTCTGACCAACCAGCACCGGAGCACCGTTGTGCTGCTGCCGCAGAAGGGCCTGACCGAGCAGGCAGAGGCGCAGCAGAAGGAAAAGCTTGCGGACTTTGCAGCATCCTGCTCGGAGGAGAAACTGCAGGCGCTTCGCGACAAGGAGACAGCGCTTCGCGACTGGCAGAACACGCCGGAAACGGAGGAGGCGCTGGCGAGTATTCCGGTGCTGGAGCGCAGCGACCTTACAAGAGATCCGGTTCTGCCGGTAACCGAGGTGATAAAGGATGCTGCCGGATTCCCGATTCTGACGCACCCGGTCTTTACCAGCGGCATCGACTATGTGGATCTGGAGTTTGATGTAACAGATATCCCCTGGGAGGATCTTAGGTATCTAGGGGTTCTGCGGACACTGATGGGGGCGCTGGACACGGAGCGCTACTCCTACCAGGCACTGGATAATGAGATCAACATCGTTTCCGGCGGCATTGCACCGGGGGCAACGGTTATTGTAAGCGCGAAGGATTCAGGACACTTCCGCGTGCTGTATAAGATCTGCCTCAAGACGATGGATACATCCTTCCCGGAGGCTCTGGCCCTGGCCGGAGAGATGCTCTTTGCTACCAAATGGGAGGATACCGAACGCATCCGGGAGGTCCTCGAGGAGGAGCGGGCCTCGATGAAGGCAGGGCTTTCTTCTGCAGGACATTCTACGGCGGTTTCCCGCGCGTCGGCGGCGCTGTTTGCTTCCGCAGCGGTTTCCGACGATTTGTCCGGGATCGGCATGTATCGGCTGCTGGACGAGCTTTGCTCTCATTTTGAAGAGAAAAAAGACGACCTGGTGCAGCGGCTTCAAAGACTAGGCGCGCGTCTTGCTGCCAAGGAACGCTTTTTTGCAGATGTCACGGCAGAAAAGGAGCGGATCCCGGCCATTGCCAAGGGAATCTCTTCCTTTGCCGAAGCGCTCTCGGGTGAGGGCGGCGTGAACGTGTTGGATCATTTCGCCAAGGTGGAGTATCAGCCGCATTCCTGCCGGAAGGAGGGCTTCACAACGGCGGGGCAGGTGCAGTTCGTATGCCGCGCCGGAAACTTCACGGACGCAGGACTTGCCGATACCGGTGCTCTGGACGTACTGCGTGTGATTCTGGGGTACGACTATCTCTGGACGAAGGTACGCATGAACGGCGGTGCCTATGGGTGTATGAGCAGCTTCTCCCGAAGCGGCCTTGGGTACCTTGTGAGCTACCGCGATCCGCAGCTGACAAAGACCATTGAAACCTTCGAAGGGGCGGCGGACTTTGTGCGGGGCTTTACAGCAAGCGAGAAGGAAATGACCAAGTACATCATCGGAACGGTCAGCGGTCTGGATCGTCCGATGACGCCTTCGGCCTTCGGCAAATTCTCGCAGGTGTGCGTACTGAAGGAGGTCGCAGACGAGGAAATTATCAAGGAGCGGCAGCAGGTGCTGGACTGCACCCAGGAGGACATTCAGGCAGTAGCGGACCACCTTGATGCGATCATGAAGAGTGATGTCCTGTGCGTGGTCGGCGCATCGGCCAAGCTTAAGGAGAACGCAGAGCTGTTCGAGCACCTCGAGCCGCTGGTGTAGGAGGAGTCGTACAGCATATCTGCCGGCGACAGGGTGGCGGCAGGATGTCCGGGTTCGGGGCCTTGCGAGGCCTCGGTGCTTGCGAGCGTCTTATGCGAGCTTAGCACCGCTAGGTCCGAGGATGGAATCGAGAGATGTCCCCGAACCGGACACCTCCGCCAGGACCCGTCGCCGGCAGATACATATATACTTACGAAAGGAACCTATGGCAAAAGCAGGATTTGCGGCGATTGTGGGCCGCCCGAATGTCGGAAAATCCACATTGATGAACACACTGATCGGACAGAAGATCGCGATCACATCCTATAAGCCGCAGACGACGAGGAACCAGATCCGCACCATCTACAGCGATGAGAATGGACAGGTGGTCTTTCTGGATACACCCGGCATCAACCAGGCCAGGGACAAGCTGGGCGACTACATGCTGCGGGCGGCGGAATCTACCTTGAAAGAGGTGGATCTGATCCTGTGGCTGGTGGAGCCGAGGGCGAATTTGAAAGAGGAGGATCTGGCGGTACTGGCCCGCGTTGCAGCTGCGGGCAGGCCTGTGATCCTCTGCGTTACCAAGACGGACAGCGTGAAAAAGGCGCAGCTCCTTCCGGTCGTCGCAGCCTATGCAGATGCCTGGAAAAAGGAAACCGGGCAGGAGCTTACAGACATTATTCCCATCAGCTCCCGGCAGCGCACCGGCCTGGAGGACCTTCGCTCCACCATTTGGAATCGCCTTCCGGAAGGAGCACCCTTCTACGATCCGGAGCAGGTTACGACGCAGACCGAGCGAGAGATTGCTGCTGAGATGATCCGCGAAAAGGTTCTTCGCTATGTGAATGAGGAGGTGCCGCACGGCATCGCCGTGCAGATCAACCGCATGAAGCTGCGCAAGGGCGAGAGCCTGATCTGCGATATTGATGCTGATATTATCTGCGAGAGGGAGAGCCACAAGGGCATCATCATCGGTGCCGGCGGCCAGATGCTCAAGAAAATCGGCACGGCGGCCAGAATTGACATCGAGAATATGATCGGTGCCAAGGTGAACCTGCGCCTTTGGGTCAAGGTCCGCAAGGGTTGGAAGGACGATCAGAACGCCCTTCGCAGCTACGGCTATAATCTAAAGGATCTTGGATGAGCCGGCAGCCCTATACGGAGGTTACCGCCATGGTCATCGGCGTGCAGCCCATCGGGGAAAATGACCGCCGCGTTGTCCTTCTGACCAGAGAGCTGGGGCGGATCAGCGCCTTTGCCAAGGGGGCACGGCGGCCGAATTCCTCTCTTGTCGCGGCTACGGACCTGTTCGTCTTCGGCGTCTTCCGGCTCTACGCCGGCCGGGATTCCTACACACTGGTCGAGGCTGCGCCGCAGAATTATTTTCCGTGGTTTCGAACGCACATTGAGGAGGCACTTCTGGGACAGTATTTCTGTGAGGTGCTAGAATATTGCACCAGGGAAAATAACGACGAATCCCAGCTTCTTCTCCTTTTGTACCAGACGCTCCGCGCCCTGGAATCGGAGAAGTTCTCTGCGCGGCTGGTGCGTGCCGTGTTCGAGCTAAAGACTGTGACCGTGGAAGGAGAGCTCCGGGAACCGAATGAGAAAAGCTATTCACCGGCGGCCATCGCTGCCTTTCGCCACATTGTGACAAGCCCCATCGGAAAGCTCTACACCTTCACGCTGGAGGAGGGGGCGGAAAAGGAGCTGGCCGCGCTGGCCGCGCGCAGCATGAGCTATGCCTTCGAGCGGCACCGCTTCAAGAGTCTGGAGATCCTGGACGCTATGCTGTGACGGAATATCTTTGTGACCATTCAGCTTCCATCTCAGATTTGCTGTCGCAAATCCTCAATGCGGCTGGCCGTATATATATTTTGATCTGACGGTAGGACTGGCGGAGAGTCCGGCTTAAGGCCTTGCTAACAAACCAAAAAGAGTATAGAGTAGTTCGTTGTGTGTCATGTGGGAGTGAGGCATATGGAAACGAAAAAAACGGCGCATCGTCCGAAAAATGCTCGAGCGGCCGGTCCGAAGCGGGCTGCGCCTGCTAAAGGATCCTACGGGAGGAAACCGGCGGCAAAGAATACAGCCAGAAAGGGAACAACCGGGACAGCGGGGAAGAAGACGCCCCGGCGCAGCTCTGGAGCTCGTTCCGGCAGATCAGCCAGGAAAACGCTTCGCTATTATAAGAAAAAACTCCGGCAGGCGGCAGTTCTGGCAGCAGGACTGGCGATTGCGGCGGGTGTTTTGCTTGCGGTGCGGGCAGTGACAAAGGGACTCGGACCGGAGGAGCAGGAGGCTTCTGCCATCGAGTTTCGCCGCAACGGCAGCATCGTGGTTACGTCGGTGGAGGCACTGGACCAGGATTATTACGATGCATCGGAGCTCAAAAAGACCATACGGGATGCCGTAAGTGCCTATAATGATGAAAACGGCGGCGGTGTGAAGCAGACCTCCTTTTCTGTGACGGAGAATACGGCGCACCTGGTCATGACCTACGATTCCGCAGAGGATTACGAGCGTTTTAACGATACCACACTGTATGTGGGGACTGTGCAGGGCGCCAGGGATGAGGGATTTGATTTTGCATCCATCATGTCCAGCGTCAGCAATGCCGATTCCTCGAAGATTCTGAACGAAGCCACGCTGGAGCAGCTTCTTACCAACGATGTAATTATTCTGACCGAGCAGGCAAACGTTGTGACGGCCAAGGGTATTTTGTATGCCACACCGAATCTGGGCGTGACAGATGAAACGCATGCCTCTGCGATTGGAACCATCAGCAGCGAGTCACCGGCAATTATAATACTGAAATGAAAGGAAAGAGATTATGGAAAAATCAATGGACAAGATCGTAGCCCTCTGTAATGCCCGCGGTTTTATCTATCCGGGTTCACAGATTTACGGCGGACTCTCCAACACCTGGGACTACGGGAATCTTGGCGTAGAGCTCAAGAACAATGTAAAAAAGGCCTGGTGGCAGAAATTCGTGCAGGAGTCCCCGACTAATGTCGGCGTTGACTGCGCCATTCTCATGAACCCCAAGACCTGGGTGGCATCCGGACATCTCGCCGGCTTTTCCGATCCTTTGATGGACTGCAAGGCCTGCGGCGAGCGCTTCCGTGCCGACAACCTGATTGAGGATTATGCCAAAGAGCATGAGATGACACTGGATTCCTCGGTGGACGGCTGGTCCAATGATGAGATGATGAGCTTCATCAACAAGTTCAAGGTTGCCTGCCCCTCCTGCGGACAGTTCCACTGGACGGATATCCGTCAGTTTAACCTGATGTTCAAAACCTTCCAGGGCGTTACGGAGGATTCCACCAACACAATTTACCTTCGTCCGGAGACGGCACAGGGCATCTTTGTTAACTTTAAGAATGTACAGCGGACATCGAGAAAGCACCTGCCCTTTGGCATCTGCCAGATCGGCAAGTCCTTCCGCAACGAGATTACGCCCGGCAACTTTACCTTCCGCACCCGTGAGTTCGAGCAGATGGAGATGGAATTCTTCTGCAAGCCGGGAACGGATCTGGAGTGGTTCCAGTACTGGAAGGATTATGCATGGAAGTGGCTTTTGTCCCTTGGTCTGAAGGAGGAGCACCTTCGCTTCCGTGATCATGCCAAGGAGGAGCTGGCCTTCTATTCCAAGGCAACCTCGGACATCGAGTATACCTTCCCCTTTGGCGGCTTCGGCGAGCTTTGGGGAATTGCAGACCGTACGGATTACGATCTTTCCCAGCACCAGAAGGTATCCGGAGAGGATCTTACCTACTTCGACGAGGAGAGTGCAGAGCGTTACATTCCGTATGTCATCGAGCCGTCCCTTGGCTGCGATCGCGTGACGCTGGCCTTCCTGTGTGAGGCATACGATGAGGAAGAGCTTCCGGACGGAACCGTGCGCAATGTTATGCACTTCCATCCGGCACTGGCACCGATCAAGATTGCGGTGCTGCCGCTGTCCAAGAAGCTTTCTGAGCCCGCCCAGAAGGTGTTTGCTGAGCTTTCCAAACGCTACAACTGCGAGTTTGATGACCGCGGAGCCATCGGCAAGCGCTATCGCCGGGAGGATGAGATCGGAACACCGTTCTGCATCTGCTATGACTTTGATTCGGAAAATGACCAGGCCGTTACCATTCGCGACCGTGACACCATGGAGCAGGTTCGTGTACCGATCGCCGAGCTCAAGGCATGGTTTGATGACAAGTTTGACTTTTAAAGAAAGAGGAAATAAACATGCAGTATAAAGGCGTCAATGAGCTGCGAGAGCTGTTTCTGTCCTTTTTTGAGGAGAAAGGGTGCCTGCGCCTGGGGAGCTTTTCGCTGGTTCCGCACAATGACACATCGCTTCTGATTATCAATTCCGGCATGGCTCCGATGAAGCCCTGGTTTACCGGACAGGAGATTCCGCCCAGACGCAGAGTCACCACCTGCCAGAAGTGCATCCGCACCGGCGATCTGGAGAACGTAGGCAAGACTGCCCGTCACGGCACCTATTTTGAAATGCTGGGCAACTTCTCCTTTGGAGACTATTTCAAGAAGGAAGCCATTCCGTGGGCCTGGGAGTTCCTGACAGAGAGAGTGGGACTGGATCCGGACCGTCTGTATCCGTCTGTGTACGTGGATGATGATGAAGCCTACAACATCTGGCTCAACGATATGCACATCCCGGCAGAGCGTATCTATAAGTTCGGCAAGGAAGACAATTTCTGGGAGCACGGCTCCGGCCCCTGCGGTCCCTGCTCCGAGATTTACTATGACCGCGGTGAGAAATACGGCAACGGACCGGACGATGTCATGGGCGGCGAAGGCGACCGCTTCATGGAGGTCTGGAACATCGTGTTCACCCAGTTCAATAACGACGGCAAGAACAACTACACCGATCTGGACCAGAAGAACATCGATACAGGCATGGGACTGGAGCGTCTGGCGGTTGCAGTGCAGGATGTCGGATCGATTTTCGATGTCGACACCGTAAAGTCCCTGCGCGATCTGATCTGCGAGCTGGCAGGCGGAATCTCCTATGAGCAGGAGGGAACCTACGACTCGGATGTATCGGTTCGTATCTGCACGGACCATGCAAGAGCCATGACCTTTATGATCTCGGACGGCATCATGCCCTCCAACAACGGCCGTGGCTATGTGCTGCGCCGCATCATCCGCCGTGCGGTACGTCACGGAAGAAAGCTCGGTATCAGCGGCTCCTTCCTGCCGACGCTGGCAATGAAGGTTATTGAGACCTCCAGTGACGGCTATCCGGAGCTGGAAGAGAAGAAGGACTTCATCCTGAACGTTGTTCGCGCTGAGGAAGAGAAGTTCGAGAAGACCTATGAGCAGGGTATGGAGATCCTTGCACAGATGGAGGAGGCTCTGACAGCC
Source organism: Paludibacteraceae bacterium (assembly GCA_963629395.1). GTDB lineage: Bacteria > Bacillota > Clostridia > Lachnospirales > Lachnospiraceae > CAG-791. The sequence goes on from CAVGIV010000007.1 coordinate 23,288, forward strand.
AAGGGCGAGAAGGAGCTTTCCGGCGAGAACGCATTCAAGCTCTACGACACCTATGGATTCCCGATTGATAATACCAGAGAGATCCTGGAGGAAAAGGGCTTTACCGTTGACGAGGCCGGGTTTGAAGCAGCAATGACTCACCAGCGCGAGCAGGCAAGATCCGACCGTGAGCGATCCGGAAAGGCGGCAACCTACATGGGAGCTGCTGCAACCATCTATGAAGAGATGGATCCGGCACTGACATCGAGCTTTGTCGGCTATGACAAGACCACAGCGGAGTCGGAGATCATCGCAATTGCATCTCTGCCGTCCCTTTCCGGTGATGAAAACGGTGAGGAGGACAGCGTCGCTACGGCACTTTCTGACGGACAATACGGCGCGATCATCACGAAGGAAACGCCGTTCTACGCCACCATGGGCGGTCAGGTCGGCGATAAGGGTATGATCATGCTTGCTTCTGACAGCAAGGAGACGGGAGCCGCCAAGGCCAGTGCAGAAGAAAAGGCTAAAGAGGCAGCACTCGGCAAGGGCGCAGCTCTGTTCGAGGTCGTTTCCACTGAACATGTTGCCGGCGGCAAGATTGCGCACATTGGCCGCGTGGTCAGCGGAATGCTGAAGGTTGGAGATAGGGTGGTTCTGAAGGCTGATGAGAAAGCCCGCCTGGCAACCTGCCGCAACCATTCCGCAACACACCTTCTTCAGAAGGCTCTCCGTGAGGTTCTGGGTACGCATGTGGAACAGGCCGGATCCTACCAGGATACCGACCGCACACGCTTTGACTTCTCTCACTTCCAGGCGATGACCAGGGAAGAGCTGCAGAAGGTGGAAGACCTTGTTAATGACAAAATAGCAGAGTCCCTGCCGGTTGTGACACAGGTGATGACGCTGGAGGAGGCCAAAAAGACCGGCGCAATGGCACTCTTTGGCGAGAAGTACGGTGACAGCGTTCGCGTAGTGAAGATGGGTGACTGGTCCATCGAGCTGTGCGGCGGTACACATGTAGCCAACACCAATCAGATCGGTTCCTTCAAGATTCTCTCGGAGAACGGTGTTGCAGCCGGCGTTCGCCGGATTGAAGCGCTGACGGGTGACAATGTCCGGGAGTATTATGAAAATCTGGAGCGTGAGCTTCTGGAAGCAGCAGAGCTTGTAAAGGCAACCCCCTCTACACTGGCAGAGAGAATTAAAGCGCTGCAGAAGGAACTCAAGGAAGTGAAATCCGAAAACGAGTCCATGAAGGCCAAGGAGGCCCAGGCGAGCCTTGGAAATGTAATGGACAGTGTACAGGAGATTGCAGGCGTGCCGTTCATCGCGGCCCACGTTTCCGGCGTCGATATGAATGAGCTGCGCGGCCTTGGCGATGAGCTAAAGGGCAAGCTCCAAGGCGGCGTGATCGTCCTGATCTCGGACAAGGACGGCAAGGTGAGCCTTGTTGCTATGGCTTCGGACGAAGCAATGAAGAAGGGTGCTCATGCCGGGAATCTGGTTAAGGGCATCGCCAAGGAAGTCGGAGGCGGCGGCGGTGGCCGTCCGAATATGGCCCAGGCCGGCGGCAAGAACCCCGCAGGCATCGATAAGGCTCTCGAGGAGGCGCGGCGCGTCCTTGCAGAGCAGCTGGCCTAACTTTCGGTCCATCTTGATTTTCCTTCGGAAAACCCTTTACAAAGAACCATAAGTCGCATATAATTCGATTTGTGCTTTTTTGAAATGGTAATCGCACAGAGAAACCCATCAGCCAGCTGCAGACGGAGGAGATTGTCTTTTCCGGTGGTGCAGGCGGAACGGGACTGAAGGGAGGGTAGAAGAAATGTCTAGCGTAATCGTAAAAGAGAATGAGACTTTGGACAGCGCACTGCGTCGTTTCAAGAGAAGCTGCGCAAAGGCGGGAATCCAGCAGGAAATCCGCAAGAGGGAGCATTACGAGAAGCCCAGCGTAAAGCGCAAGAAGAAGTCTGAGGCTGCAAGAAAGAGAAAGTACAACTGATTCAGGGTTCCGTAAGGGCATTGCGTCAGCTGCACAGAATATCTGAACAGCAAATGAGATCTCCTGATACATGGTTGCATGTGTCAGGGGATCTTTTACTTTGGAAAGAGACGATGGAACTGGAATTCAAGCTGGAGAAATTTGAGGGTCCCCTGGACCTTCTTTTGCATTTGATCGACAAGAACAAGGTGGATATCTACGACATCCCCATTGCAGAGATCACCGATCAATATATGGATTATGTGCGGCAGATGGAAGAGGAGGATATGGATGTCATGAGTGAGTTTCTCGTCATGGCAGCAACGCTTCTGGACATCAAATGCCGCATGCTCCTGCCCAAAGAGGTGGATGAAGAGGGCGAAGAGGAGGATCCGAGAGCCGAGCTTGTACAAAAGCTACTGGAATACAAAATGTACAAATACATGTCGGCCGAGCTGCGCGACATGGGAGCCTGTGCCGATCAAACTCTCTACCGCAAGAAGAACCTCCCGAAGGAGGTTAAAAACTACCTGCCGCCCATCAATTATGAAGAGCTGATCGGGGATACCACACTGGCAAGGCTGAACGATATTTTTCAGGATATCCTGAAGCGGCAGAAATACCGCGTGGATCCGGTTCGTTCACAGTTCGGCCGCATTGAGAAGGAAGAGGTGGACCTTACGGCCAAGGAGCTGTTCATCAAGGCATATCTCAACTCCCACAGGGACACGGATTTTCGCACGCTTCTGGAGGAGCAGCACTCGAAGGACGAGGTGATTGTCACCTTTCTGGTCGTTCTGGAGCTGATGAAAACCGGCAGCATTGAGATTCAGCAGGAGGAGCTGTTCGGCGATATCTCCATCCACGTGGTGAAGGATATCGCGGCGGAGTCTGATTTGGCAGGAGAGTTCGGGTGACATGCAGCGCCCATCTTGAATTTGATACTCGTAATGCCTGCTCGTGCAGGCACCACTACAAATAAAAATTAGCTGCATGTTTAAGAGGAATACTTATGGAAGAAGAAAAAGTGGAAACCCAAGGAGAAATCCGGGGCGAAGAGGAAGTGGAAAGCACTGCAACGGACGAACAGCTGATGGCGGCCGTAGAGGCGATCCTTTTTACGATGGGAGAATCCGTAGAGATTTCGGCCATTGCCAAGGCTCTGGAGGTTAAGACAACGCGCATTCGCCAGATCTTAAAGCGCCTCCAGAAAAAATACGACGCCCCCTCCCGGGGAATCATGCTCCAGCAGTTTGAGGATGCCGTACAGATGTCTACCAAGCCGGAGCAATACGAGAATCTGATCAAAATTGCAAAGGTTCCGAAGAAAATGACCCTCTCGGACTCGGTGATCGAGACCCTCTCCATTGTTGCCTACAAGCAGCCGATCACGAAGATCGAGGTGGAGGGCATCCGCGGCGTATCCTGTGATTATGCCATTAACAAGCTCCTGGAATACGATCTGATCAAGGAGCTGGGCAGAAAGGACGCACCGGGACGCCCGATTCTGTTCGGCACGACGGAGCAGTTTTTACGCTCCTTCGGGGTTAAAAATCTGACCGAGCTACCGTCTCTGAATTCTGTCCAGGTGGAAGAGTTTAAGGAGGAGGCAGAGGCGGAGGTGGACGATCGCCTCGGGATCTGATGCATTTTCTGAAAATCGGACACATCCGGCGAGCTAAATTATGTCTGCCAGCACCCATCTCGATTCTGATACTCGAAAATGCCGGGTGGCAGAATGTCCAATTGCTGACAATTTTTTAACAGATTCTTGTACGCAATCGCAGTGGCGTATGTTACAATACAGCCTAGCGCAGTGACATAGGGCGGAGTCTGTCTGCAAGGGCGGGGGAAGCTCTGTGTTTCAACGACATAAAATACATGGAGGTTCAAAGTATGAGCAGTTCTTCAAAAGCGAGTGAGAGAATCAAGGCCTTGCTTGATGATAACAGCTTTGTTGAAGTCGGCGCTCGTGTTACCGCACGGACGACCAATTTCAACATAAAGCCCGAACAGACTCCGTCTGACGGCGTTATCACCGGCTATGGCACGATTGATGGCAATCTCGTGTTCGTCTACAGCCAGGATTCGGCTGTTCTGGGCGGATCCGTCGGAGAGATGCATGCCAGGAAAATCACCGGCCTGTACGATCTCGCACTCAAGACAGGGGCACCCATTATCGGTCTTCTGGATTCCGCAGGTCTTCGCCTGCTGGAGGGTACCGATGCCCTGAACGCATTCGCATCCATCTATGCCAAGGAGGCAGAGGCTTCCGGCGTGATTCCGCAGATCGCAGCGGTATTCGGAACCTGCGGCGGCGGACTTGCCGTAGCAGCCGGCATGGCGGACTTTGCATTTATGGCTGAGGATGCCAAGCTTTTCGTGAACAGCCCCAATGCTCTTGCAGGCAACGCAGAGGACAAGAAGGACACAGCAGCTGCAGCCTATAAGGCAGAGGCTGGTGCCATCGATGGCTTCGGCAGCGAGAGCGAGGTAATTGCCAAGATCCGTGAGCTTGTTTCCATTCTTCCTTCCAACAATGAGGATGAGGCAGCCGGCGAATGTGATGATGATCTTAACCGCGCCAGCGCAAACGTTGCAGCTGGTATTGCAGATCCTTCGGTATCCGCAGCTGATCTTTCCGACAACAATCTGTTCGTAGAGATTAAGGCAGCGGCTGCGAAGGAGATGGCAGTTGGCTTCATTAAGCTGGGCGGCGAGACCGTCGGCGTTGTAGCAAACCGCACCGCTTCCTACAATGAAAAGGGTGAGAAGGCAGAGGAGTTCAAGCCGGTTCTTACCGTTGGCGGTGCACAGAAGGCTGCTGACTTTGTGAACTTCTGCGATGCATTCGAGATTCCGGTTGTTACGCTGACCAATGTAAAGGGCTTCTGCACCTGCGAGTGTGCCGAGAAGAAGATTGCCAAGGCAGCTGCCAAGCTTGCTGCAGCATTTGCTGGTGCAACCGTTCCGAAGGTGAACGTGGTGGTTGGCGATGCATTCGGAAGCGCATACACGGTTATGAATTCCAAGGCACTCGGCGCAGACATCACTATGGCACTTCCCACTGCCCGCATCGGCCTGATGGATGCAGACCTTGCTGCAAAGGTTATCGCAGCAGGCAAGGATGCTGCTGAGGTTGCCAAGACTGCTGCTGAGTACAACGAGCTGCAGAATGGCATCGAGAGCGCAGCTGCTCATGGCTATGTAGACCAGATCGTAGAGCCGGCTGATCTTCGCAAGTACCTGATCGGCGCACTGGAAATGCTCTATACCAAGAGAGAGGATCTTCCTGCCAAGAAGCATTTGACCGTTTGATGGAGAGGAGACACTATACGATGAAGAAATTTGTTTCAATTTGTGCTGTCATCTCCTGTGTCTTTGCACTTACTGCATGTGGCGGAACCGAAGCGAATACCTTAAGCGGCACGCCGGTGGATGCCTCGATGGAATCAAGCATCATTTCTTACGGTGAGAACCTTGTGGCGGAGATGGATGCCATTGTCCGCAGCGGAGCAACGGATCAGTATTCCAGCGATGCTGTATTCGGACCGGCTCTTAACACCTATGAGAATTCCATCAATGACATCGGTGAGGTTCAGGGCTACGACAACGAGCAGGCGGTGACTACGGATGACGGCGATTACATGATCAACATTGGAATCGACGGCACCGAGCACGACGCCGATGTTGTCATCACGGTCAGCGCGGAGGGAACACCTTCCAATGTGGCGACCAATGTTCGCTACAGCTTTGCAGAGCTGATGGAGCAGGCAGCGCTCAATACCATCCTCGGTATGGGCACGACCTTCATCATCCTGATTCTCCTGGCAGTGATCATTTCCTGCTTTGCATTTATTGGAAAGGCTCAGGAGAACAAGAAGAAAAAGGAGTCTGTGATCAAAGAGGCAGAGGCACCTGCAGCGGAGCCTGCGGCAGTCGTGGAGACGGGTGCTGTGGCATCGGATGATGGCGAGCTGATCGCAGTGATTGCTGCTGCCATTGCAGCCAGCGAGGGACAGACAACAACGGACGGATTTGTAGTACGCTCCATCCGCAAGTCACGCAGAAAATTCTAAACGGAGAACAGACATTACAGTATCGCAGATTCTCCCTAGTGTTGCCGCAGACGCACTGCGGCAGGAAAGGATACCATGAAAAACTATACCATTACGGTGAATGGAACCGCTTATGATGTAACTGTAGAAGAGACCGGCGCATCCGCTGCACCTGCAGCTCCCAAGGCTGCAGCAGCACCTGCTCCGAAGGCTGCAGCTCCTGCAGCAGCACCTGCTCCGAAGGCTGCAGCAGCCGGCGCAGGCTCTGTAAAGATTGAGGCTGGTGCAGCAGGTAAGGTCTTCAAGATTGAGAAGCAGGTCGGCGCTGCTGTCAAGAAGGGTGATCCGGTTGTCGTTGTCGAGGCAATGAAGATGGAGATCCCGATGGTTGCTCCGGAAGACGGAACCGTTGCATCCATCGACTGTGCAGTTGGCGATGCAGTTGAGGCCGGCGCTGTTCTGGCTACACTGAACTAAGTTATTGCCGGACGTTTTGTCCGCTTATACAGTCAATGACTTAATCAGGAGGTCTTAACAAGCTATGGAATATATTGCAAATACTTTAACAAACCTAATCCATCAGACCGCCTTCATGAACCTTAGCTGGGGCAACATCCTCATGATTGCCGTTGCCTGCGTTTTCCTGTATCTGGCAATTGCGCATGACTTTGAGCCGCTCCTTCTGGTGCCCATCGCTTTCGGTATGCTGCTGGTGAATATCTATCCGGATATCATCGTTGCTCCTACCGAGACCGCGAATGGCGGACTGCTGTATTATTTCTACATTCTGGATGAGTGGTCCATTCTGCCGTCCCTGATCTTCATGGGCGTCGGTGCAATGACCGACTTCGGTCCGCTGATTGCGAACCCGAAGAGCTTCCTTCTGGGAGCTGCTGCACAGTTCGGTATCTTTGCAGCATACTTCGGAGCCATCGCTCTTGGCTTCAACGGAAAGGCTGCAGCAGCCATTTCCATCATCGGCGGTGCTGACGGCCCGACCTCGATCTTCCTTTGCTCCAAGCTGGGACAGACTGAGCTCATGGGACCGATCGCAGTGGCAGCATATTCCTACATGTCGCTGGTGCCGATCATTCAGCCGCCCATCATGAATCTCTTCACAACTAAGGAAGACCGCAAGATCAAGATGGAGCAGCTTCGCCCGGTATCTAAGCTGGAGAAGATCCTGTTCCCGATCGTTGTTACGATCGTGGTCTGCATGCTGCTGCCTACCACAGCTCCGCTGATCGGTATGCTGATGCTCGGCAACCTCTTCCGCGAGTGCGGCGTGGTTCGTCAGCTCCAGGAGACCGCCAGCAACGCAATGATGTACATCGTTGTTATTCTGCTGGGTACCTCCGTTGGTGCTACCACCTCGGCTGAGGCATTCCTGAATGTAACCACGCTGAAGATCGTTGCACTTGGTCTGATCGCATTTGCATTCGGAACTGCTGCCGGCGTCTGGTTCGGCCAGCTTATGAAGATCGCAACCCACGGCAAGATCAATCCGCTGATCGGCTCTGCCGGTGTATCGGCCGTTCCGATGGCTGCACGTGTATCCCAGAAGGTCGGCGCCAAAGAGGATCCTACCAACTTCCTGCTGATGCATGCCATGGGACCGAACGTTGCAGGTGTTATCGGAACTGCAGTCGTAGCCGGTGTATTCATGGCCGTGTTTGGGATTTAAGTAGTAGTATTTAAGGAGATTACAATGGCTAAAGTACAGATTATGGAGACCGTTCTGCGTGATGCCGGTCAGTCGCTGATCGCAACCAGAATGCCCATTGAAGAGATGCTTCCCATCGTTGATACGATGGACAAGGTTGGCTATGCTGCAGTTGAGTGCTGGGGCGGCGCTACCTTTGATTCCTGCCTTCGTTTCCTTCATGAGGATCCGTGGGAGAGACTTCGCGTTCTGAAGAGCCACTTCAAGAACACACCCACACAGATGCTGCTCAGAGGCCAGAACATTCTGGGCTATTCCCACTATGCAGATGACGTTGTGGACCGCTTTGTTAAGAAGTCCGTTGAGAATGGTATTGACCGCATTCGTATTTTTGACTGCCTCAATGACCTTCGCAACGTAAAGACAGCTGTAAAGGCTACCAAGGAAGCCGGTGCACACGCGCAGATCGCCCTTGTGTATACACTGGGTGATGCATATACGCTGGAGTACTGGGAGAATATCGCACGACAGATCGAAGAGATGGGTGCAGATTCCATCTGCATCAAGGATATGTCCGGACTTCTTCGTCCGTTTGAGGCATATGACCTTGTTACCGCTCTCAAGAAGGGATCCTCCCTTCCGATCGACCTGCATACACACTACACCTCCGGTGTTGCTTCCATGACGTATCTCAAGGCAGCAGAGGCAGGCGTAGACATCATCGACTGCGCATCCACTCCGTTCGCACTCGGAACCTCTCAGCCTTCTACAGACGTTATGGTTGAGGCTTTCCGCGGAACGCCGTATGATACCGGCCTTGATCAGCAGCTTCTGAAGGAGATCTCGGATTACTTCACACCGTATCGTGAGGAGTGCATTGAGAACGGCCTTCTGTCCACCAAGGTTCTGGGCGTCAACATCCGCACCATGCTGTATCAGGTACCGGGCGGCATGCTTTCCAACATGATTAAGCAGCTTAACGACCAGGGCAAGGGTGACAAGCTTAACGAGGTTATGGAAGAGGTACCGCGCGTACGTAAGGATCTTGGAGAGCCCCCGCTGGTTACTCCGTCCTCTCAGATCGTGGGAACCCAGGCTGTTATGAATGTCCTCATGGGCGAGCGCTACAAGATGTGCAGTGGCCAGACCAAGGACCTTGTTGCCGGCAAGTACGGCCAGACCATCAAGCCGATGGATCCCGAGGTTGTCAAGAAGGTGATCGGCGATGCCGAGAGAATCACCTGCAGACCGGCCGATCTCATTCCGCCTTCCATGGAGAAGTTCGAGAAGGAGGCAAGAGAGCACGGTGCAGAGAGCGAAGAGGATGTACTGTCCTACGCTTCCTTCCCGCAGGTTGCTACTGAGTTCTTCAAGTGGAGAACTGCACAGAAGACTGGTGTGGACCTGACCAAGGCAGACACCAAGAATGCAGCGTATCCTGCATAAGTAATCACATATTGATCCACTGTGAAAAAAGAGCCGTGCCGGAGGGCACGGCTCTTTTTGTGCGAATGTATCAGCTCTTCACATAAATATTGAGAACATGGTAAAATAAAAGTGTTTTGTATTGCAGGAGGAGAAATCTATGAAACTGAACGACGTAGTACAGGAACTTCTGGCACAGTCCAAGGCTGAGCGGCAGCGCAGCAGAGACAACCGCGAGGAAATGGACCAGGAATACCTCGAGCAGGGCGAGAACGCCATGAACGTTCTGAAACCGGTCGACACCATCGCAGGCTTTCAGGTGCGCCCCGGCAACTATTCCATGAACGGTGCAACCGAGATCCCCGGCGGCGTCAATTTTACCATCTATTCTCTGGGCGGAACCGCCTGTGAGCTTGTTTTGTATCATCGCAAGGATAAAACACCCTTTGCAGTTATTCCCATTCCGGACAGCTACCGCATCGGTAAGGTCTGGTCCATCATCGTATTCGGACTGAATGTAGAGGATTTTCAATACAGCTACCGCGTCGATGGCCCCTGGGACCCGGCAAAGGGACTTCTGTTCGATAAGAACCGCGAGCTCCTGGATCCGTACGCGCGCGCCGTTGTCGGCCAGCGCAAGTGGGGCGAGGAGAAGCTCCGCTCCGGCTCCTATCGTGCCCGAGTGGTCAAGAATAACTTCGTATGGGACACCTCCAAATTTCCGAACACCAAGATGGAGGATTCCATCATCTATGAAATGCATGTGCGCGGCTTCACCAAGCATTCCTCCAGCGGAGTGACGTATCCCGGCACCTTTGCGGGAATCATTGAGAAGATCCCGCACCTCAAGGAGCTGGGTGTGACCGCGGTCGAGCTGATGCCCATCTTTGAATTCGACGAGGTGGCCAACGGACATACCAGCAATGACAAGCAGCTCTATGAGTACTGGGGCTATAACACGGTTGCGTTTTTTGCACCCAATACCAGCTATGCCGCTTCGGCGGAATACAATCACGAGGGAAGAGAGCTCAAGGAGACCATCCAGCTTCTCAAGGAGAACGGCATTGAGGTCATTCTGGACGTGGTGTTCAATCACACCGCCGAGGGCGGAGAGGGCGGCCCGGTGATCTCGTTCAAGGGACTGGACAACAACCTCTTCTACATGCTGACGCCGAATGCGCAGTACTACAATTTTTCGGGCTGCGGCAACACTGTGAACTGCAACCACCCGATCGTGCAGAGCTTCATCATGGAATGCCTGCGCTACTGGGTTACCTACTACCACGTGGATGGCTTCCGCTTCGATCTTGCCAGCATCTTGGGACGCGCTCAGGACGGGACACCCATGCAGGATCCGCCCCTTTTGAAAAAAATGGCCTTCGACCCCATTCTTGGCAATGTCAAGCTCATTGCCGAGGCCTGGGATGCCGGCGGCATGTATCAGGTAGGGTCCTTTCCGGCCTACAACCGCTGGGCTGAGTGGAACGGCAAATACCGCGACTGCATCCGCGATTTTCTAAAGGGAAACTTCTGGGCAGCACCGGAGGCGGCTTCCCGGATAACCGGCTCTACAGATCTGTATTACGGCGTGTATATGGGCTATACCAGCTCCGTGAACTTCCTGACCTGTCACGACGGCTTTACGCTGCATGATCTGTACACCTACAATAACAAGCATAATGAGGCCAACGGCTGGGGCAATTCCGACGGCACCAATGACAACCGCTCCTGGAACTGCGGTATAGAGGGCGAAACCGATGACCCCTATGTCAATGCGCTTCGATTCCAGATGATGCGCAATGCCATTACCGTTTTGATGTGCAGCCGCGGAACACCGATGATCCTGGCCGGAGATGAGTTCGGCAATACACAGTTCGGCAACAACAACGGGTACTGCCAGGACAACGAGATTTCCTGGCTGGACTGGAGTCTTCTGGAGAAAAACCGGGATTACTATGACTTCTACCGCCATGTGATTGCCTTCCGAAAGGCACATCCTTGCATCAGCCGGACATTGGAGCCTGCCTCCTGCGGTCTGCCGGATATCATGGTGAACGGCGGCGATCCCGCATTCCACGATATCACCGATCAGACCAAAACGCTGGGAATTCTCTATGCCGGCAAGCGGCCGGATACCGGAGAGGACGATGTCGTGTACATGGTTGTGAATTCCTTCTGGGAGGATACGACCGTTCACATTCCGGACATTGGAATTGGCGAGCATCTGGAGCTCGTCATCGATACGGCAGGACGCAATCTTCCGCAGTTCATCGCAAAGGATCCTGTGCCGGTTGGGGGAACGATCGTTGCCTCCGGACGAAGTGTTCTGGTATTCCAGAGCGTTCCTTCACAGAATTGACACAACCATATGGTATGTTTATTAAAGCTGAAGTTTTATGATTAGTCGGCGACGGGTCCTGGCGGAGATGTCCGGTTCGGGGACGCCTCGCGGCTCCGTCCTCGGACCTAGCGGTGCTAAGCTCGCACAAGACGCTCGCAAGCACCGAGGCCTCGCAAGGCCCCGAACGCTGGACATTCTGCCGCCACCCTGTCGCCGGTAACGCTGTGAATACAGCCTATTGAACAAGCCACATGGCCCTGGCGAGGGAGGAGGCGACATGCAGAAGATATTGGTGGTGGATGACGAAGAGAGAATGCGCAAGCTCGTGCACGACTTTCTGGTACGTGCCGGGTACGAGGTGCTGGAGGCCGGAGACGGCATGGCAGCGCTGGAGTGCTTTGAGAATAATCCGGATATTGCCCTTCTGATTGTGGATGTCATGATGCCGCGCCTGGACGGGTACGGTGTGACGAGACAGATTCGCAAGACGTCCAAGGTGCCCATCATCATGCTGACGGCCAAATCCGAGGAGCAGGACGAGCTGCAGGGGTTCGAGCTGGGCGTTGATGACTACGTCCGAAAGCCGTTCAGCCCGAAGGTTCTGGTGGCCCGGGTGGAGGCGCTTTTGGGACGGGAGGGCCTTGGCAGGAAAAACGAGCGCCTCGAGATCGGAGGCATCGTCCTTGACCAGGCCGCACATCAGGTTACCGTTGACGGGACGCCAATCGAACTCTCGGCCAAGGAATTCGAGCTTCTGACCTATTTTCTGGAGAACAGCGGCCGCGCCCTGTCGCGGGAACAGATCCTGAATCATGTCTGGAACTATGACTACTACGGAGATGCCAGAACGATCGACACGCATGTAAAAAAGCTCCGCAGCAAGATGGGAGACAAGGGAGATATGATCAAAACCATCTGGGGACTGGGCTATAAGTTTACTCCGGAGGGTTGAGAGCTTGCGCTGTTTGATGCATCGCTTTTGCGAATGGGCTTTGAATAGTTACGTTGAGCGGTGTATCAGAAGGCGATACAGGACGTGTCTGGCAGGAGAATGACATGAAACGCATCCTTGACCAATTTCATCGAATCAGGGCCGCGAATGCCGGCAGAAGAGCTGAGCGCTACCGCTCGCTTCGAATGGAATTCGCGGCGCTTTTTTTTGCCCTGATGGCGGGGACTATCGCCATCATCCTCCTGGCCAATACGGCCTTTCTGGAGCGCTATTACAACCGGGAAAAGCAGGATACGCTGGAGGAAACCTATGAGCGCCTCAATGAGGCTGCCAAATCCAACTCCATTGAGTCCATTACCTTTGGAAGAGAGCTGACACGGGTTGCCAGCAAGGACAATATCAGCATTCTGGTAATGGACGAGGAATCCCAGACCGTTCGATCCATGTCGCCGGATATGGACACCATGATGATCCGCATGTGGGATAACATTCTGGAGACGACGAATGACCTTCCGGACGACTTCGCAGCCCAGGGCTTGCAGGACTGGCAAGAGGACCGGCACGCGCCGGATTATTACATTGTGCGGCGGCTGGTCACTACTGACAGCATGCGCGTGCAGATTGTACTGGATAAATCCACCGGAACCCAGTTCATGGAGCAGTGGGGGATGCTCTCCAACGGCTCGTATTACCTTTTACGGACGGCGATGGAATCCATACGCTCCAGCGCGATGATCGCCAACCGCTTCATTGTTCTGATCGGCCTGGCCATTGTTGCGGCAGGAATCGTGATTTCGCTGGTGCTGGCAGGTCGCATTGCAAGGCCGATTCTGCGGATGACCGAGCTTTCCCGGAGAATGCGCAGGCTCGATTTCTCGGCCAAATACGAGGGTCATGACCGGAATGAGATTCAGACACTGGGCGAGAACATGAATGAGCTCTCCGCTACGCTGGAGGCCACCATTTCCGAGCTTAAAAACGCCAACGCAAAGCTCCAGCAGGATATCGAGCGGCGGGATCAAAGCGAGGCCATGCAGCGGGAATTCATCTCCAATGTGACCCATGAGCTCAAAACGCCGATTGCGCTGATTCAGGGCTACGCAGAGGGACTCCAGGACGGCTGCGCGGATGACCCGGAGGACCGCAATTATTACTGCGGTGTGATTGTCGACGAAGCCGGGAAGATGAACCGGATGGTGCAGCAGTTTCTTTCCCTTTCCCATCTGGAGTTCGGGCAAAATAACGAGCTCAACTACGAGAATTTCGACGTCACAGAGCTTGTTCGCGGCTACATACGGACCGGCGGCATACTCGCCAGTGAAAAGGACATCAAGGTCCAGGTGGAGAGCGAGGAGCCCATTTATGTGTGGGCCGATCAGTTCTATGTCGAAGAGGTATTTCAGAACTACTTTACCAATGCCGTTCATTACTGCAGCGGCGATAAAGTGATTGACATACGCTTTCAACAAAAGGACAATAAGGTCCGAATCGGGGTGTTCAATACCGGAGACCCCATCCCGGAGGAGTCCATTCCGAGGCTCTGGGACAAGTTTTATAAGGTGGACAAGGCAAGAACCAGGAGCTACGGCGGGTCCGGCGTGGGACTTTCCATCGTGAAGGCCGTGATGGAGCTGATTCATGAGGACTACGGCGTGAAGAACTACGATAACGGTGTGGAGTTCTGGTTCGAGCTGCCGACGAACGCAGTGTAGAGGATAGAAGCCTATGAGTACAGCGATCATTGATTACGGTGCAGGGAACATCAAAAGCGTAGAGAATGCGATGCGGACACTGGGCGAGGAGACGGAGCTGACCAGCAGTCCGGAACGGATTCTGGCAGCCGACCACGTGATTTTGCCGGGAGTGGGATCCTTTGGTGATGCTATGGCCTGCATTCGAGAGAGGAACCTTGAACCGGTGATCCATGACGTTTGCCAGAGAGGAACGCCGTTTTTGGGCATTTGCCTGGGACTCCAGATTTTGTTTGAGGAGAGTGAGGAAACGCCGGGCGTGAAGGGACTCTCCGTCCTAAAGGGAAGGGTGGTTCGCTTTCCAAAGGAACAGCCGGATACCTTTCGACGCAGTAACGGGGCAGAGGATGCGTTCCTAAAGGTGCCGCAGATCGGTTGGAATCGCCTGCAATATCCGGCGAGCCGGGAGAGAGGGCGACTTTTTGCCGGAATCCCGGAAGGGGAATATGTTTATTTTGTCCATTCCTATTATCTGGAGGCGCAGGATCCGTCGATTGTAACAGCGCGGGCGGAATACGGCATCACATACGATGCCAGCGTGGAAGAGGGAAATGTATTTGCCTGCCAGTTTCATCCGGAGAAATCCGAGCGGGTCGGCATGCAGATCCTGCGAAATTTTCTCTCGGTTTAGCACCTGTCAATTTTAATGTGAACCTTCTGCTTGCAGGCAAATTCACGATTAAAATTGGCCAGCCCATCGAGGATTTGCGATAACAATTTCGAGATGTGGGGCTAAATATTCCGAAGATTTCTTACATATAGCTGCTACCTCTGCGCAGCAAGAAAGGACAGCAATGCTGACAAAACGAATCATTCCCTGCCTGGATGTCAAGGACGGACGCGTTGTAAAGGGCGTCAACTTTGTACAGCTGCGGGACGCTGGAGACCCCGTGGAGGCAGGGGAGGCCTACTCGAAGGCCGGTGCTGATGAGCTGGTTTTCCTGGACATTACAGCGACCAGCGATGCCAGGAACACGGTGGCGGACATGGTGCGGCGCGTAGCGGAGAGAGTATTTATCCCATTCACGGTTGGCGGCGGTATCCGCACAGTGGAGGATATGAAGGCGATTCTGCGGGAGGGCGCCGACAAGATCTCTGTGAATTCGGCGGCCATTAAGCGCCCGGAGCTGATCGCCGAGGGCGCGGACAAGTTCGGCAGTCAGTGCATTACGGTGGCCATTGATGCCAGGCGGCGCACGCCCTCTGCGGGGAGGATCTGGAGAGAAGAGGACGGATGGACGGTGTACATTGCTGGCGGACGCATTGATACAGGCATTGACGCACTGGAGTGGGCGCGAAAGGCACAGGACCTGGGCGCGGGGGAGATTCTGCTGACCAGCATGGACTGTGACGGAACAAAAGCCGGATATGACATTCCGCTGACGAGGGCAGTTTCGGATGCTGTAGGGATTCCGGTGGTGGCTTCCGGCGGCGCCGGGACGAAGGAGCACTTCCTGGAGGCACTTTCGGAAGGCGGCGCGGATGCGGCGCTGGCGGCGTCGCTGTTTCACTTCAAGGAGCTGGAGATTGCGCAGGTGAAGGAATACCTTGCAGGGCACGGCGTGCCGGTGCGGAGAGTGTAAGCCTGCCTGGCAAAGGCTGCGCCTAGACTGATGGCTATCCGGCGGGCTTGCGGCCAGGGATGGGTGGTGCTCATGTGTTCCTCACAGGGATTCTCTATGAATATCACAGATTCACCAAACGCCCGATTCGCGCAGAACTCGTCCGTCCGTGGGTCTTCCTTTGGAAGGCCCACGTCTTGGACTCAAACATATTGCGCTCTGTCGGGCCGGTGAATCTGCTCCATTCATGAGAATCCATCTGTTCGTCACAAAATCGCACAACCCAACACCTGGCCACTGTGCCCTGACATTATGGCAGATGCTAAGCAGATACAGAAAGGAAAAGCAATGAATACAGAAATTACGAATACCGTATGCGGCGATGCCGAGCCGCGTCTCGTGCTGCACTTTTTTGAAGAACTGTGCAAGATTCCGCACGGCTCCTTCCACACCGAAAAGATCAGCGACTGGATCGCATCGTATGCCAGGGAAAAGGGCCTGTGGCATGTGCAGGATGCGTCCGGCAACGTGATTATCAAAAAGGACGGCACCGGCAGCTGCAAGGATAGTGCTCCGGTGATTCTGCAGGGCCACATGGATATGGTTCTGGAGAAGACCGATGACTGCCCCCTGGATCTGGAGAAGGATCCGATCATCTTAAAGCGCGACGGCGATACGCTCTATGCAGAGGGAACGACGCTGGGCGGCGATGACGGCATCGCCGTTGCCATGATGCTGGCACTCTTAGAGGACGATGCACTGGAGCACCCGCCGCTGGAGTGCGTCTTTACCGTGAATGAGGAGGTCGGCCTTCTGGGCGCTGCGGCACTGGACGTCTCGCCTCTTTCCGGGCGCAGGATGATCAACATTGACTCTGAGGACGAGGGAATCTTCACCGTGGGATGCGCCGGCGGCGCAGAGGAGCACTGCACGCTCCCGGTTTCCAGACAGGAGCGCACGGGACTTGTGATGATGATCACGATCAGCGGCCTTCTGGGCGGTCACTCCGGTACGGGAATCAACCTTGGCCGGGCGAATGCGGATATTCTGATGGGACGCGTTCTGTATGCACTGCTGGAGGAGACGACGGCAGCGCTTATTTCTATAGACGGCGGCGCGAAGGACAATGCCATCCCCAGGTCCTGCACGGCGAAGGTGATGATTGCCGAGGAGGAAAGGGAGATCGCGGAGCGCATTGCGAAGGAGAGAATGGAACAGATCCTTCGGGAGTACTACGTAGCCGATCCGTCCATTGCATATCAGATTTCGTTTGGAGATGACGGGCAGGAGGAGCTCTCGACGCTGACCAAAGAGGACACCAGACGCATCGCAGACTTTTTGGTGCTGACACCGAACGGACTGTTCGAGACGGATCCGCTGGACAAGAGCATGCCGCAGACATCACTGAATCTGGGAATTCTGACGAGTGCGGAGGATCATGTGACGGCTGTATATCTGGTGCGCTCCTGCGTCAATTCGCAGAAGAAGATGCTGCAGGAGAAGGTGGAGCGCCTGACAGCGCTCCTTGGCGGAACGACCGAGGTGAAGGGAGCATACCCTGCCTGGGAGAGAGCACAGGAGTCGCCTCTTTGCGATGAGATGGTGCGTATCTATGAGCAGCAGACCGGAGAAAAGCCGGTTGTCACCACCATCCACGGCGGCCTTGAGTGCGGACTTCTGGCGGCCAAGCTCGAGGGCCTTGACTGCGTATCCATCGGCCCGGATCTGAAGGATATCCACACACCGGATGAGAGACTTTCTATTGCGTCCTTAAACCGTGTCTGGGGCTTCCTGCTGGCTGTTTTGAAGGAAATGTGAGCTGTTATTATGTCTGAAATTGCCAACGACTGGCTGCCTGCCGTAGAGGCGGAATTTAAAAAGCCATATTATAAAAAGCTGTATGCCTTCGTTCGAAGCGAGTACGGGACGAAGACGGTATACCCGCCGGCGGGGGACATCTTTAACGCACTGCACCTGACGCCGCTTTCGAAAGTGAAGGTGGTGATTCTGGGCCAGGACCCTTACCACGAGCCGGAACAGGCACACGGACTGTGCTTCTCCGTGCTCCCGCAGCAGAAGACGCTGCCGCCGTCCCTGGTCAACATTTACAAGGAGCTGCACGACGACGTTGGCTGCCGGATGCCGAACAACGGGTATCTTGTTCCCTGGGCGAGGCAGGGCGTTCTGATGCTGAATACGGTTCTGACGGTGCGGGCCCATGCGGCCAATTCTCACCACGGGCAGGGCTGGGAGCAGTTCACGGATGCGATTCTGAAGGCAGTGAATGAGCAGGACCGCCCGATTGTGTATCTGCTGTGGGGCTCCCAGGCCCAGGCCAAAATACAGATGCTCACGAATCCGCAGCACCTGATTCTGAAGGCACCCCACCCAAGTCCGCTTTCAGCGTACCGCGGATTCTTCGGATGTGGTCATTTCTCCAAATGCAACCAGTTCCTGGAGGCGCACGGGGAGACGCCCATCGATTGGCAGATTCCGGATGTGTGAGGGGATCCTGCTTGGCCCCCGACCCCCTTCGCCACAGGTTGACAGATCGCGGTTTGTCGAGGATAATTCGCATTAAAAAAAGAATGACTTATGAGGGACATCGGATGAAAAAGATACCGTTTTTAAGTAAAGAGCAGGCTGCGGCCATCACGCAGGAGCACCCCACGCCGTTTCACATCTACGACGAAAAGGGGATTCGCGCGAACTGCCAGGCTGTGAAGGAGGCATTTTCCTGGAACCCGGGCTTCCGTGAGTATTTTGCCGTGAAGGCGACGCCGAATCCGTACATCATGCAGATCATGCAGGATTATGACTTCGGCTTTGACTGCTCCTCTATGGCAGAGCTGGTGCTCTCGGAGGCAGTGGGCAGCACGGGAGAGCACATCATGTTCTCCTCCAACGAGACACCGGATGAGGAGTATATAAAGGCTAGAGAGCTGGGCGGCATCATCAACCTTGATGATATTACCCACATCGATACGCTGGAGAAGCTCTTCGGAGAGACCTTCCCGGAGACGATGTCCTGCCGGTTCAATCCGGGCGGCGTGTTCCAGATGAGCAATGGCATCATGGATAACCCGGGCGATTCCAAGTACGGCATGACGAAGGAGCAGCTATTCGAGGCCTACGCAAGGCTGAAGGTCCATGGCGTGCGGCATTTCGGCATCCATGCCTTCCTCGCCTCCAATACCGTGACAAATGAATACTATCCGCAGCTGGCAGGGCAGCTTTTTGAGCTTGTGAAGGAGCTGCATGAGAAGCTGGACATTCATTTTGCCTTCGTCAACCTTTCCGGCGGTGTGGGCGTTGCCTACCGTCCGGACCAGGAGGATAATGACATCCGTGCAATCGGCGAGGGCGTCCACAAGGTGTATGATGAAATTCTCGTGCCGGCCGGAATGGGCGACTGCGCGATTTACACGGAGATGGGGCGCTATATGCTGGCTCCCTACGGCGCGCTGGTCACCAAGGCAATCCATGAGAAGCATATCTATAAGGAGTACATCGGAGTGGATGCCTGCGCAGCCAACCTGATGCGTCCTGCGATGTACGGTTCCTACCATCACATCACCGTGCTGGGCAAGGAGGAGGCTCCCTGCGATCATACCTACGATGTGGTCGGCTCCCTCTGCGAAAACAACGACAAGTTCGCCATTGACCGCGAGCTGCCGGAGATTGCGATGGGTGATCTTCTCTACATTCATGACACAGGGGCTCACGGCTTTGCTATGGGCTACAATTACAACGGACGCCTCTGGAGCGCAGAGCTGCTGCTCCGTGAGGATGGCAGCGTGAAGGAAATCCGCCGCGCAGAAACGCTGAAGGATTATTTTGCAACTTTTGATCAAACAGAGTTTGCATCCCGGCTTTGCCAGTGATATACTAGTCTCTGCACGCTGCAGTGCAGAGATGTTTTGCCGGAGTGGCGGAATGGTAGACGCGACAGACTCAAAATCTGTTATCCGTGAGGGTGTGAGGGTTCGAGTCCCTTCTCCGGCAGTGACCGAATAGGAACCGGGAATTCCAGTGTTGGAGTTCCCGGTTCTTCTTATAATCAGAAGAAGAGAGGGGATCCTATGCAGGACAATCAGACCGCGCCGCGCCGTATGGGCGACACGCTTTCCATTCGAATCAATAAGCGCACCACCTACCATGGAACAACCAAGGTAACGCTTCTAAAGGACATTGCGCTGGACATCGGTCCCGGGAACATGGTTCTGATCCTGGGCGGGTCCGGCGCGGGCAAGACCACCTTCGTCAATGCCGTTACCGGGTATGAAAAGGCACAGGCTACGGTGCGTCTGGGCGGCACCGATGTTTACAAAAATTACGACCGCATCAAGTACAGCATCGGCTTTGTTCCGCAGTCGGACCTTCTGCGCGGTGATGATACCGTGGCGGCTACGCTGCTGAATGCCGCGCAGATGCGGCTTTCCATGGATATTTCGGAGCCGGAGAAGAGAGTCCGTGTGCAGGAGACACTGGAGCGCTTCGGACTTTCGGAGTTTGCCGATTCGCATGTTTCCAAGCTTTCCGGCGGCCAGAGAAAGCGCCTTTCCATTGGCGTGGAGTACATTTCCGATCCGTCCCTGTTCATTCTGGATGAGCCGGATTCCGGCCTGGACGGCGTCATGGCAAGGGACCTTATGCAGCGGCTCCGGACGATTGCAGATCAGGGGAAAATAGTGATGGTCATCACCCACCAGCCGGACCGCGCGATTGACCTCTTCGACCAGGTCCTGGTGCTGGCCAAGGACAGCACCTCCGGCGCAGGACGCCTTGCCTTTTATGGACCTGTGGAGGAGTGCCGCGCGTTTTTCGGCGCGGCGACGATGGAGCAGGTGATCCGCGCAGTAAATGCCAAAACCGAGGGCGGACTGGGAGAAGCGGATACCTATATTGCAAGATACCAGGCTCTTTCTGAAGAAAAGAAAGCGGCGGATGCGGATATTTTCAAGCTGGCCGGTGCGATGACATCGCAGGCCGAAGAGGCACTGAAGGCAGTGCATGAGGCGCCGGAGGATGTCGCAGAAGCCGGTTCTGAAAAGGGCGTTGCCGGCATGACGCTTGCAGAGAGCCAGACTGCAGAAAGCCAAGCTGCGGCCGGTACAGCGGAACAAAGCCAATCCGCAGAACAGCAACCGGTGAGGGGAGCGGAGCCGAATCCATCCGCAGCAAATGCAGAGACTGATTCCAACAAAAGCGATTCGGAAGAGAATAATCAGAAGGAGAACGCCGATGCGCCGCGGACCTTCCGGGCGCGCATGCAGCAGAAACGGGCCCGGAAGGAAGAGGAGCGCCAGCGCAGGATCATCGAGAGTCTGGAGCAGCAGGAGGATTATGAACATGTCACCCGCGTGCAGCAGACAGAAATTTACCTGGGCAAGCTCTTCCGTCTGTTCATGTATGAGCGGCACTGGAAGGTGCTCGTTATGTCCGCCGTCATCGCCCTGCTGGTTAGCTATGTGGTCGGACTCAACATGTTTAAATCCATGGAGGGGGCGAAGATCGGCGCTTTGGCCTTTGCCTGCGTGTGCATCTGGAACGGCTTCTTTAATTCCATCCAGATGGTGTGCAAGGAGCGCGACATTCTCAAAAGGGAGCACCGGGCAGGCCTCCACATCACGGCCTACATGGCGGCCCAGGTGATTTATCAGGCCATCATCTGCGAGCTACAGGTCCTTATTTTCGCCGGAATATTCCGCCTCAAGGGACTGGTCTATCCGGAAGGGAGCCTTATTTTTGAAACGACGGAGACCGATATCGTGGTCACATTGTTCCTGATCACCTTCTCCGCCGATATGCTGGCACTCATGGTATCGTGCATTGTCCGCACCACGGAGACGGCGATGAGCATTGTGCCGTTTCTGCTGATGCTGCAAATGCTGTTCTCGGATGTTGCCTTTCCGCTGCATGGCAAGGCGGCCAAGCTCGCCGATATTACCGTAGCCAAGTGGGGCATCCGCTGCATCTGCTCCCTGGCACGCTTTAATACGCTGCCATCGAACTCGGCCTGGAATCAGCTCCAGAAGCTGGGCAACCAGTCGGAGGATGGGCGTCTCCTTTTACAGCTGCTGCGCGACAACAACATGGTGGACCAGATTAAATACGAGTCGGCCCAGTCCATGCAGAGTGCGCTGTACGCTGCGGAGCCGCTGAATATCCTCCTGTGCTGGGGCGTTCTGATCGGATTTGCGGCGCTGTACATCGCCATCGGCACGATTGCACTGGAGTTCGTTGACCGGGATAAGAGGTGAGTAATAAAAATGGGATCAGCCTTTCGGTCGATCCCGTTTTCGCTCTTCGCTCGGTCAAAAATCTGCTACATTCTCCACGGCATACAATGGCAGATTTACAAGCCAGTCCTCCTTCTTGTAATCGGCCATTGAGCTGCGAAGGGCGAGCTGCGGCTTGTATTTTTCGCAATAGACCTTCAGGCTTTTGGCACGGAGATTCGTCTCGGCCTTGACCTCCAACGGGATGATTTTCTCACCGGCATCGAGGATGAAGTCGATTTCGCAGGTACCTCTGTCATTGGTATAGTAGTAGACACCCAGATCCTCGATGGTTTTGAGCTGCTGACAAACATACTGTTCTGTCAGCGCGCCCTTGAATTCGACAAATAGCGCATTCCCATCCAGCAGAGTTTGCTGGCGCAAGCCGGTCATGCAGCCCAGCAGCCCCACATCCAGGAGATATAATTTAAATGCCTTCAGATCCTCATAAGCTTTCAAGGGGATACCGGCGGCGTTTACTCTGCTTATCTTGTGAACCAGTCCGCAGTCCGAAAGCCACATGATGGCGGCTTCATAGTCTTTGGCACGTGCCCCCTCCCGGACTAGGCCATAAATAAATTTCTTGTTCTCTTTTGCAAGCTGAGAAGGGATGGAGTTCCACAGCATTCGGATCCGGGGGACAATGCCGATGGGAGCGTGTTTTGAAAAATCCTGCTCATAGGCAGCCAGGATCCGCTTTTGAATGTCTCGGACCTCATTAAAATCAGCATCCTCGGCAAAGCTCTGTACCGCTTCCGGCATACCGCCGACATAATAGTACTGCTTGAGCGCATCAATATAGACCTGTCTGAAGCTGCTGATCATGGAATAATCCTGACGTTCCAACAGCTCTGCGAACTGCGCCTTTTCGGTAGCCATTAAAAATTCCCTGTAGGAAAGGGGAACGAGTTTTAAAAAGTCAACCTTACCCACCGGGAAGGAGGTTCCCTCATGCAAGGCAATGCCGAGCAGGGATCCGGCACAGACGATGTGATATTCCGGTGCATTTTCATAGAAATATTTCAGAGAGCTTAGTGCACGGGGCACCTCCTGGATCTCATCGAAAATCAGAAGTGTATGAGCCGGATCAATTTTGCGGCCGGCATATAGCTCCAGCCCGAGGATCAGCCGATCAGTATCCAGATCCGAGGAAAACAGATCGGACATCCGGGAATTGGAATCAAAATTGGTATATACGGTATCTGCAAAATGCAATCGGCCGAATTCCTTCATCAGCCAGGTTTTTCCGACTTGCCGTGCGCCCTCTATGATCAGCGGCTTGCGATGTTTACTTTCTTTCCATTTCAGGAGCTTTTCCATGGCCATTCGGTACATATGTGAGCCTCCGCGTTCTTGGTTTCAGAATTCTTAGTGTCAAAAGGACCAAAACTCCGATGAGAGCTTACTCTCGTGAGGAGTTTTGGTCCTTTGCTGCCAGCGTCATCTGTATTCAATGTAGCATGAAAGTACAAAAATAACAACGAAGTTATGGGCGTTCGTTGCACTTTTTACAACGAACTTTTGTAACGTGAGCACGCTTTTTACAACGAACTTTTGTTGCACAGGCACACTTTTTACAACAAACTTTTGCTGCACAGGTGCATTTTTGCAACGAACTTTGCAAACCGACGGAGCCACACCAGGCACTGGGGCCTATGTCTCATTCTGCGAGATAGTGCACGCCCCACACAGTTTCATTATTCTCCCCGCAGGCGGTGAAGCACATCACCGGATTGTCGGCCTCGTCCTGCATCTGGATCATCACGCCCTCGTAGGTCGCATCATCGATGGTCAGCGTGACATACGGCGAGTCTTCTGTCAGAGAGAAGGATCCGCATTTCTCCCCCAGTGTGACAGCGCTGTTCGCCCGCACAGCCTTTTCCTCTTTGGTATCTCCGGAGCCTGAGCCATCCGATGTGCCGACTGCGGACTTTTTCTGCGCCGAAGCACTGCCGGAGGAGGACCCATCAGAACCCCCGGCAGCATCCTCCACTACATAGATCCCGCCGTCCGGCTGGAGCGAGAGCAGCACATCCTCCGGCACCGCGTCGGAGATGTCCGTTCCGTGGTTCACCACATAGTATGAGCCGATCACATCGCTAAGGTCATAGCCGCTCTCTGCAAGGGTCTCCCCGTTTGTTT
The DNA here is from genome assembly GCA_963629395.1 of Paludibacteraceae bacterium. Classification (GTDB taxonomy): domain Bacteria; phylum Bacillota; class Clostridia; order Lachnospirales; family Lachnospiraceae; genus CAG-791. Next base: position 47,426 of record CAVGIV010000007.1, read on the forward strand.
CGAACGGAGCCGCGACCAGCCACCCGTCTGCCGTGCGGAAGAGCTGATGCACCCGCGGCTCGTGGGTCTCGCCCTGGTTCGAGAAGCGCTGATGGTAGACCAGATAGAGCTTGCCGTCCGTGTCCTCGAAGGCCGAGTTGTGGCCGGGCGCCATATACGTCGTATCCAGCGTCGGGAACGTATAGTTGCCCATCATTTTAACGCCGTACTTCTCGTGATCGGAGTAGCCAAGTGTCTGACCTGCCGCGTCCTCGTACGGCCCGTCCGGATTCTGGGAGCGGAAGAGCCGGATCTGATAGCCGCCATTGGCGGTGAGACTCCCATAGGAGACGAAGAGATAGTAGTAGCCGCTTGCTGCATCGTACTGGATCCACGGCCCCTCGCAGGACTGGTGCCCGCCGCCGATCAGGCGCTTGCCAAAGTACGCGTCCACGCCATTTTCATCATCCCGCTCGGGATGGATCGGAAGCCCGGTTTCCTCGTCGATTTCCAAAATAAAAATGCCGCCCGACCAGCTGCCGTAGACCATCCACATCTTCCCGTCCGCATCGTAGAATACCGTCGGATCGATGGCATTGGGCCAGTCGGTATTGTTGTAGTCGGTCAGATTCAGGTATCTGGTCTTAAAATCCAGCTCATCCTCGCAGTAATCCAGGATGTCCACCTTCCCCTTTTTAGCATCGAGGCGCGTGAAGCCGGAATCGATGAGACGCCCCTGATACTCATACGGGCCGTTTATCGTGTCGGAGGTCGCCCAGCACAGGGACGATTTGATGTAGGTAGAAGATGTGCAGAAATACATGCAGTACTTCTGCATCTTTTTATTGTAAATAACGTCCGGCGCCCAGACACTGTATCCGCCCTCGGAATTCTTGCCGACCCAGGCAAAGGCATCGGAGTCGTCGGCGAAAAGATTGGAGAAGAGCTTGTTGTGACGGCTCACGTTTGCGAACACACCGCTCCATTGCCGCAGATCGTCGGACTTGGCCACGGCCATGTGTGAGCCGAAGATCCAGTAGGTGCCGTCCTCTGCCTTGATAATCGAAGGATCGTGTACCGCGGCGCCGCCCTTTACGTGCCCGGCCGGCAGCGAAGAGACGTCCGCTCCCTGCATGGCCGCCTGCACATCCTCCTGCGAGACGTCCACGCCGTTTACCACGGAGGAGGCGCTGCACCCCGCCGTCATACCCGTTGTCAGTGCCAGCGCCAAAAGCGGCGCCGCCTTACGCATCGCATGTATTTTCATAATATCCATATCCCCCTCTTTTGATTTTTATTTGTAGTGGTGCCTGCGCGAGCAGGCATGGTGGTTTCAGCACCTGCCAATTTCAACGTGAACCCGCTGCTTGCAGGCAAATTTACGATTGAAATCTGCAGCCGTTTACTCCACTTCCCCCTCTGCATCCCGCACCCGCAGCGGCGAGTACGCAATCCGCACATTGATGTCCTGGCCGTAGTTGCCGAAGGCCTTGCCGAAAATCGTAAGGCCGCCTGCATTCTCCGCACCCTCCGGCACCGCCAGCCGGAAGCGAAGAGAGCTCTTGTCCGTCAGGCGGAGATTGTCCACCGTCACATCCGACTTGCGGTCGCCGTCGATGAAGGTACCCTTCTTATTGATCTGGAGCATCTTCAAGAGCCCGTACTGGTTCCAGTTCGGAAACCACCAGTCCGGCGTCAGGATCCCCTTCACCTCGCCGAAATCCCCCGGCGAGGTCCACATCCCGACATTCACGTCATTCAGGTAAAAATAAATATCCGACGGCCAGTTCTCGTTGATGCCGGGCGCCTCGGAGGAAATCTCCATGGAAATGCAGATCTCATCGATGCGCTGCCCGTAGGGGATGAAGTTCGGAATGGCATATTCAACATACCCCTTTGTAAACCATAGAATATCCGCCGTGAACCGGTCATTGTGGAAAAAGTACCGCTTGTCATCCACCTCTCCGATGATGTGCCGCTCGGAAGCAAGGCCGCAGGTGGGGTAGACGTCACAGTCACAGTAGTGCCCCACGGGAATCGATGTATTGTAGACATTCTGGTCCGGAATGCCGCGGGTGAGCTCCACCAGAATCCGGTCCTGGTTCACCGAGCAGATCTTCTGATTGCCGTGGCCGCCCGGCTGGTTCGTCACATGGATCAGACCGCACTCCTCCAGAAGTCGAATATGGCCTGTGAGGGCACCGTTGGTGATGGACAGCTCCTGGGCCAGATCCTTCATGCTCATGCCGTTGTTCTCCAACAGGAGATTCAGAATCCGGACCCGCACCTCGGATCCGAGCGCCTTGAAGACCTCCAGCCCATCCTCCAGCTGTGTAATGCGTAGCATAGGCAACCTCCTTGTTTCTGTATAGAATCTCCTTAACTATAACAGTAATATCTAAAATAATCCAACAACATTTTGAGCGGATCGGCTGGAATGCGAGCAAATTAACGGCGGATAATGGATTGAACATGGAAAATCATGGCAAAAATGCAAATAACATTTAGAAAAAACAAAAATAAAAAAGGAAATTCTAAAATACAGTTGACACAGGAAGATGCGAATTGTATATTGTGAACATACGAACTGCCGATACGTTCAAGACAATGTGCAATGTGACGGCAGAGGGGAATATTATCAATTATATTCAGGAGGGAACACGTATGAAGAAAAAGTTATTGAGCGCGGTATTGGTCGGCGCCATGGCTGCTTCCATGCTGACCGGCTGCTCAGAGGCAGTCAGCGATGCAGCAGCCGGTGATGAGACCGCAGCGGAGGAGACAGCAGACGATGCAGCTGCTGATACTGCAGAAGAGTCTGCAGATGCCGCTTCCACTGACACCGCAACAGCGGTTACCACGGTCGGCGATGCGAACGGCACGCACATGGAGTGCTGGTCCTTCGTAGAGGCACACAACACCTTCTATGCGAAGATGGTTGAGGCTTGGAACGCAGCCAACCCGGACCGTACCATTGAGATCACCTTCACAACCTATCCTTACAGCGATATGCATCAGAAGCTCCTCATGAGCCTTTCTGCAGGAGAGGGTGCTCCGGACATCTGCGATGTTGAGATGGGACAGGTTCCGAACATCTACGAAGGTCTTGATACCTGGCTGTATCCTCTGGATGATGCAATGACACCGTATGCAGCAGACATGCTGACATCCCGCCTGGATGCCTATAAGGGCTCCGATGGCAAGCAGTACGGCGCTCCGTTCCACGTAGGTGCTACGGTTATGTACTACAACATGGCAGTACTCGAGGAAGCCGGCATCACACAGGAAGATGTTGACGCTGTTGTTACCTGGAACGACTGGGCAGCACTTGGTGAGAAGTATCTCGACGCCATCGGACATCCGGACGGCAAGTACTGGACATCCGTTGACACCGGCGGAACCGACTGGCAGTGGATCGCTATGGCGGAGTACGGCGAGGACTGGACCGGCGGCTTTGACGGAACAGCAAACGTACAGCTTGAGTCGGTTAAGAAGATGCTCACGCAGGAGCAGGAATGGGTCAACAGCGGACTGGCAGAGGTTTCTCCGGACGGCCACGTAGACCTGGAGGCAGGCTTCCAGAACATCCTGGATCACAACATTGTTTCCTTCCCGAAGGCAATGTGGTACATGAGCCGCTTCACCAACTATATGCCTGAGGAAAAGGGCAACTGGTACATCGCAAAGTGCCCTGTATTCGAAGAGGGTCAGGACTGCTCCGTTGGTATCGGCGGAACCGGTACGGTTGTAACACAGCAGGCAGCTGACACCGCTCTTGCGGCAGACTTCCTTTGCTTTGCAAAGATGTCTCCGGAAGGTGAGCAGATGATCTGGGATGACCTTGGATTCGACGTATGCAACACCTCCCTTTGGACAGATGATGCATTCGCACACGATGACAGCAACCAGTACAACCAGTTCTTCCGCAACTATCCGTACGATGTTCTTGCCAGCATCAAGGATCAGATCGGCACTGTTATGACGGTGAAGATTTCTCCGACCATCAACGAGTATGTATGCAACACCACACTCAATGAGATTCTCGAGGAGAACATGGACGTAGAAGAGGCACTGCAGGAACTGCAGGATGCGGTCGACGCCGAGCAGTAAACAAGAATAACGGGTACAGCGGTTACAGAATAGAGGCTGGCTGATAAAGCCGGTTGGTTAAAACGATGTACCTAATAGTGAGTGGGAGAGCCCGAAAGCCCTGAAAAGCTACAGGGCCCTCCCTTTTTGTCATAATACAGCGTATCTGTTTGGCACCTGCCGCATTTCAACGTGAACTTCCTTGCTTACAGGCAATTCACGATTTCGAGTATCAAAATCGAGATAGGCGCTGAACGGATCTATGTAAGTGAAACACGCGTATACGATTTGTTTCAGGAAGGACATTACGATGGATAAGAAGAAGAGCGGCGGTGGATTTCTATATTCACAGAAGGTTGCGCCCTATGTCTTTGTCGCACCCTTCATCATTTGCTTCGCGATTTTCTGGGTCTATCCTCTGATCTCGGCCTTTATCATGTCGACACAGGATATCGGAGCGATCACGAAGGAATTTGTAGGACTCAAGAATTTTCAGAAGCTGCTGACGGACAAGGTGTTCCATACAGCAATTCTCAACAGCGTGGAGTATACCGTCTTCACCTGTGCGCTTCTGATTCCCTTCCCCCTTCTGTATGCCGTAATGATGGACGGCAACATTGTGAAGGCCAAGGGTGTCTGGAAGGCAATGATGTATGTGCCGGCTCTGACCTCCGTTGTTATCTCCGGTACTCTGTTCCGCCTGATGTTCACCGAGTACAAGACCGGACAGATGAACGTCCTGATGGCGGCTCTGGGCCTGCCTGCCTTCAAATGGCTGAAGGTAAAGTGGACCTCTGAAATCGCACTCCTGGTTCTGTGCTGCTGGAGATGGACCGGCGTCAATACGCTGTACTTCATGTCCGGCCTGAAGTCCATTGACAAATCCATGTATGAGTCTGCCGAGATCGACGGCGCCAACAGCTGGCAGCGGCTTCGCTACATCACGCTCCCTCTGATCAAGCCGACCACGATCTACGTGCTGACCATCTCCATCTATGCAGGACTTGCCATGTTCCTCGAGTCCTTCATGCTGTGGGCCGGCAACGACTCACCCAAGAACATCGGACTGACCATCGTAGGATACCTCTACAAGCGCGGCATTCAGAAGAACGACATGGGATATGCCTGTGCTGTCGGTGTCGTCCTCATGGTCATCGGTCTTACCATCAACTTCATCCAGCTGGGCCTGAATGGAACACTCAAGAAGGAGGAAGATTAATATGGCAGCAACGACTTCATCCGCAGCCGTCGAGAAAAAGACACGGTCTGCCTCCAAAACCAGACTGATCCTTTCCATTCTCGGAACCGGATTTTTCGCTATTTTATCCTGCATTCTGATCTATCCGCTGTTCTGCGGACTGGTGGCATCCTTCCGTCCCGGCCGCGAGCTGATCCGAAGAGGTCTGGCACTGAACCTGGACCCCTCCGATATGACCCTGAACAACTACATTTACCTCTTCAGCGGCAATGCCGATTCGCAGAAGTACTGGATGTGGTTTAAGAACTCGATGGTGCTCACCATCGTCACAGTGGTCCTGACACTCCTGGTGTGCTACTTTATCTCCTACGGCATCACCATGTACAACTTTAAGCTCCAGCGCTTCTTGTTCCTGCTCGTAATCGCGACCATGATGGTTCCCTTCGAAATCCTGCTGATGCCTCTGTATCAGGAGATGATCGACATCGGACTCATCGACACAATGGCCGGCGTAATCCTGCCGGGACTGTGCTCGGCCTCCACGATTTTCTTCTTCCACCAGTACATGATCTCGCTTCCGAAGGAGCTTTTGGATGCCGGCCGCATTGACGGTGCGAACGAGTACTATATCTCAGTGAAAATAATGATGCCGATCACCAAGCCGGCGTTCTCCTCGATGGCCATTCTGTGCGCCATGGGTGCCTGGAACAACATGCTCTGGCCCCTCATGGTATTCCGCAAGGCCAGCAAGTTCACGCTGACGATCGGTCTGAACACATTGCTGACACCCTACGGCAACAACTACGACATGCTGATCGCCGGCTCCATGCTGGCCATCGTTCCGATCATGGTTGTATTCCTGCTGTTCCAGCGGTACATCATCGACGGTATGACAGCAGGCGCCGTAAAGGGATAAGACACTCGAAAATGCCCGGTGGCATTTTCTCCTATTTGGAGTGATTGCCGGTGATACCGGCAATACACTCCGTGCTGCGGAGAAACCGCATACGCGGCTTTCTCCTTGCTTTACAGTGTGATAGGTGTTGGAACTTTTGGGAGGATAATATGGCACGCAAGACAAAACTCATTGTAGATAAGGATTTCAAAATCGGAGAGGTAGATAAGAGAATCTACGGCTCCTTCATCGAGCACTTAGGAAGAGCGGTGTACAACGGCATCTACCAGCCGGAACATGCGACCGCCGATGAGCTGGGCTTCCGCAAGGATGTCATTGACCTTGTGCGCGAGCTCGACGTTCCGATCGTCCGGTATCCGGGCGGCAACTTTGTCTCCAACTTCTACTGGGAGGATTCTGTAGGACCGGTCGCAGAGCGCAAGGCAAGGCTGGACCTGGCCTGGAGAACCTATGAGCCGAATCTCGTGGGCATCAACGAGTTCTCCAAGTGGGCACAGAAGGCCGATACCAGCATCATGATGGCAGTGAACCTCGGCACGAGAGGCACCACCGATGCGCTGAACCTCCTGGAATACTGCAACCTGGACACCAATTCCTACTATGCAGACCTTCGCCGGAAGCACGGCGACAAGGACCCCTACGGCATCAAGCTCTGGTGCATGGGCAACGAGATGGACGGCCCGTGGCAGATGGGACACAAGGAGGCTCTGGAATACGGCCACCTTGCAGCGGAGACCTCCAAGGCGATGAAGACAATGGACCACTCCATCGAGACGGTTGTCTGCGGCTCCTCCAATGTTATGATGCCGACCTTCGGAACCTGGGAGTCCACCGTACTGAACGAAGCCTATGACTATGTAGACTATGTATCGCTCCACCAGTACTGGGGCAATGCGGACAATGATACGCCGGAGTTCTTCGCGGTTACGGATGATCTGGAGTATTTCCTGAAGTCTGTCATTGCAACCTGCGATTACGTTAAGGCAACCAAGCACGGCAAAAAGGACATCAACCTTTCCTTTGACGAGTGGAACGTATGGTATCACTCCATGCAGCAGGACAACGAGGACATGGAGAACATGCCCTGGCGCTCTCATCCGCACCTTCTGGAGGACATTTACAACTACGAGGATGCCATCGTGGATGCATTGGCACTCATCAAGTTCCTGCAGCATGCAGATCGCGTGAAGGTGGCTTGCCTTGCACAGCTCGTCAACGTCATCGCACCCATTATGACCGAGGACGACGGTCCTGCATGGCGCCAGACCATTTTCTATCCGTTCTATCTGGTGTCCAAATACGGACGCGGCGTGGCCCTGCAGCCGGTGCTCTCCGGTGATGACCATGCAACGACCAAGCACGACCATGTCACAGACGTAGAGGCAGTCTCTGTCTATAACGAGGAGAAGAATCAGGTAGCAATCTTCGCGGTTAACCGCAATACGGAAGAGAATGTCGAGTTCGAGGCAGATCTTCGCGGCTTTGAGGGATACCGTGTTATCGACTTCCAGGCCCTGGAGGGAACGGATATGAAGGCCGTCAACTCCGCAGCCGGCGAGACGGTAAAGCTCACGGCCAGAACCGATGCCAAGGTCGACGGCGGCGTTCTGCAGGTAAATTTAAAGCCTGCTAGCTTCGTGACGATCGTACTGGGAAAGTGACAGCGATAAGCGTATAATGACGAGAACAGTTATACGGCACCATTAATCTGCAGTTATACTGCAGGAAGATATCCCCTTGGCGGATGCCGCAAAGGAAGCGGCTGTCGCTGAGGGGATTTGTATATCAGAGATTGTAAATTCGCAATGGCGAGAGGTTGATCTATGGCAAAGCTTATTATCAATGAACACAAGAAGAAGGGACACATCCGCCCGGAGATTCAGGGACAGTTCTCGGAGCACCTGGGCCGCGGCATCTATGAAGGCTTGTATGTCCGTCCGGAATCGGGCATTGAGAATGTGAACGGCATGCGCACAGACGTTGTGAATGCCTTAAAGGAGATGAAGGTTCCGCTCCTTCGCTGGCCGGGCGGCTGCTTTGCCGACGAGTACCACTGGAAGGACGGCATCGGCCCGAAGGAAAATCGCAAGAAGATGATCAACACACACTGGGGCGGCGTTCTTGAGGACAACAGCTTCGGCACACATGAGTATTTTGAACTGGTGCGCCAGCTGGGCTGCAAGAGCTATGTCAACGGCAATGTCGGCTCCGGCACGGTACAGGAGATGTCCGAGTGGGTGGAGTACATGACCTTTGACGGCGTGTCTCCGATGACCGAGCTGCGCAAAGCCAACGGACACGAGGAGCCCTGGAGACTGGACTATCTGGGCGTCGGCAATGAGAACTGGGGGTGCGGGGGCAACATGACGCCGGAGTACTACGCAAACCTCTACCGACGCTATCAGACCTACTGCCGCCAGTATCACCCGGATAAGCCATTCCAGAAGGTCTGCGGCGGTCCGAACGTGGCAGATACCAACTGGACGAAGAAGGTCCTTGAGACCTGCTTTGCCGAGCCTGCGGGGCCTGCGTTCCACGGCTTTATGGATCTGATCAGTATCCACTACTATGTGCATCCGGGCGGATGGGAGAACAAGGGCTCTGCCACACAGTTCGACAAAGAGATGTTCTACCAGACCATGGAAAAGACCCTCTACACCGAGGATCTTTTAAAGCTCCACGGAGATATTCTGGACACCTACGACCCGGACAAGCACGTCGGCTTCTCCTTTGACGAGTGGGGCGGCTGGTATGAGGTGGAGCCGGGGACCAATCCGGGGTTCCTCTATCAGCAGAACACGATGCGGGATGCACTGATCGCCGGTGTTACACTCAACATCTTCAACCAGCACTGCGACCGGGTACGCCTTGCGTGCCTTGCACAGATGATCAACGTCATTCAGTCCGTCATCCTGACCGAGGGCGAGAAGATGATCCTCACGCCCACCTACCACGTGTTCCATATGTACAAGGACCACCAGGATGCAGAGCTCCTGGATTCTGTGATTCTCGAGAATCCCGATGCCGGTACGGAGGCACATCCGCTGTCGGCACTCTCAGAATCCGTTTCCGAGAAGGACGGCGCTATCACGATCACCATCGCCAACATGGACGCCGAGAATAGCCACCCTGTGGAAATCTCCTTCGTGGATAAAACTCCGGAGTTCGTGACAGGACGCGTGGTTGCAGAAGAGATGCACGCAATGAACACATTTACGGAGCCGAACAACGTGCAGGAAAAGGAGCTGGACGGCATCGAGTGCACGGCAAACGGCTGCCGCCTTGTCATTCCGGCCTGCTCGGTTGTGAAGCTGACGGTTCGGTAGGGCAAGAGCCTTGTACATCGCTTTTAATATGCACCATCACCATCAGAAAAAGTTCTGCATGATCAGGCTGGCTGTTATGCATAAGATGCACTGGTGTGGCAGGCGCTGACCGACAAAACGGGTGGGGAAATGAATATTGAATCAAAGGATACCGCGCATTGCCTCCGTTGCCTTCTGCAGGAGCTGGATCCGGAAAGGTACCAGCGGGACATTCAGCGGATTCTGATGCTCATGGATCAGGAGGAGAAGGCTCCTGAGAAGCTGTATCAGACCCGGTTGGAAACGTGCCAAAGCTGCGAGTATCTGTACGAGGGAACCTGTAATGCCTGCGGCTGCTACGCAGAGCTGCGGGCGGCGGGCAAGGCAACGCACTGCCCGTATAAGAAGTGGTAGTACAGAGAACGCCACATTCGCAAAAGAAAGCTGCGCAGCAGCGATTTTGCGAATGGGCTCGGAACAGTTACGTATGTGGAATGAAAAGGAGCGCAAGCTGGCGTTGAGGCTGGCTTGCGCTTTTTTGACACATGGATGCTTTGGGTGCAATATCTGGAACTTGGGTGTGTTTCGGGCTAAAATATAGGTGTTGTTGTAACTGCAGAATATCTGAAAGGTGGAAGAACTATGTTATATCCTTTTATGACTTTAGATGACAATACGGAAATTGTTCATTCGGAACTTAAACCACATGGTAGGGTAAAAGTGTACATGGAAACACCGGATGAAACTCTCGGATTCAAGCATGCCACATGATATCTTCCGAAATATGAGTGGGAAGATATTCTGGGTTACACAGATAAAGACATTCAGCGTCTGGATGAGATCATTCATTCCACAGCGCATCTGATTATGCAGTTTTCAAAGGAAGGGGGCTTTGCCAATGCCTCAGGTTTTTAAGCTTGGACCATATTGGGTTTATTTTTGGACGAACGAAAATAAGCCGTTAGAACCTGTGCATGTACATGTGGCAGAGGAAAAGCCGACACCAAATATTTGAGGAGGTGAAGCCATTTGAAGATTGAGTGGGATGATGAGAAAAACACAATAAATAAAAAGAAGCATGGCATCTCGTTTGAGACCGCCTCAAAGGTGTTTGTGGACCCGTATTACATTGAAGTTTATGATTCTGAACATAGCAGTGATGAAGATCG
>CAVGIV010000008.1:0-57354 GCA_963629395.1 Paludibacteraceae bacterium
AGCACCTGCCATATTTCAACGTGAATTGACTGCTTGCAGGCAAATTCACGATTGAAATTGGCAGGTGGCCAAGGCGCGAAGCGCCTCTGGCCAGCCACATCGAGATTTTACAAAGCCATTTGCCGCTTCGCAGCGCAACTCCAGAATTTTGCCGGCAACGGTCCACCTCACAAAAGAAAGGAATGAAGCTTCCATGGACAGACAAAACCTGACACTTCTTACAGATTTCTATGAGCTCACCATGATGCAGGGGTATTTTAAACATCGGGACGAGAACAAAACGGTCATTTTCGATGCGTTCTTCCGCAACAACCCGTTCGAGGGCGGGTATTCTGTCATGTGCGGCGTGGAGCAGCTGGTTCGATACATCAAGGATCTGCACTTCTCTTCACAGGACATTGCGTATCTTCGCAGCACAGGCATGTTCGATGCCGATTTTCTGGATTATCTGGCGGATTTCCGGTTCCACGGCGATGTCTTATGCGTTCCGGAGGGCTCTCTTATTTTCCCCAGAGAGCCGATCGTCAAGGTGATTGCCCCCATCATGGAGGCACAGCTGGTGGAGACAGCCATTCTCTGCATCATTAATCACCAGAGCCTGATCGCGACCAAAGCAGCCCGGATCTGCTACGCAGCAAAGGGCGCTCCGGTCATGGAGTTCGGACTTCGCAGGGCCCAGGGACCGGACGCCGGCACGTACGGTGCAAGGGCAGCTGTCATTGGCGGCTGTGTCGGAACCTCCAACGTTCTGTGCGGTGAGCTTTTTGATGTTCCGGTCCTTGGTACTCACGCGCACAGCTGGATCATGAGCTTTGAAAGCGAGCTCGATGCGTTCAAAACCTACGCAGAGCTTTATCCGTCTGCGTGTACGCTTCTGGTGGACACCTATGACACACTGGGCAGCGGCATTCCAAACGCCATTCGCACCTTTGACTATATGAAGGAAAAGGGGCTTCCGCTGGATCATATCGGCATCCGTCTGGATTCCGGCGATCTGGCCTATCTGACCAAGCGTGCGCGCCGTATGCTGGACGAGGCCGGCTATCCGCAGGCGAAGATCACCTGCTCCAACGATCTGGATGAGCACCTGATTGCTTCCCTTTTCCAGCAGGGCGCCTGCATCGATTCCTTCGGCGTAGGCACACATCTGATTACCGCCAAGGATAATCCTAGCTTCGGCGGTGTCTACAAGCTTGCGGCCGTACAGCAGGAGGACGGCACCTTCCTGCCCAAGATCAAGCTCTCGGAGAACACAGAGAAGATCACCAATCCCGGCGACAAGAAAATATACCGTGTTTATGAAAAGGAAACACACAAGATCAAAGCGGACCTGATCTGCTTTGCCGATGAGAATTACAGTGAGGACGAGCCGCTCCTTCTCTTTGACCCCAGCGAACCCTGGAAGAAGACACTCCTTTCTCCCGGCCAGTTCACGCTCCGGGAGATGCTGGTTCCGCTTTTTAAGAACGGCACCTGCGTATATGAATCAAAGCCCACGATGGAGCTGCGCTCCTACTGCCTCTCCGAGCAGAATACGCTGTGGGAGGAATCCCGGCGTCTTGATAATCCGCATGAGATTCATGTGGATCTGTCGCAAAAGCTCTACGATACCAAGCTTCGTCTCCTGGACCGAACCGCACGGTAACAGATACCTTCGTTTTCAAATTCGCCCTACTCGAGTGAAAAAGAGGTACTGCCCTGCAGGGCAGTACCTCTTTTTCATCCTTTTTTCTTCTGTTCCTTTTTGGCGTTCTTTTTCCGGTCCTTTTTCTCTTTAATCTTCTTTGCAGCCTTTTCTGCTGCCGGCAGTTTTTTCTCTGCTTTCTTATCATCTTCAGCAGAGGCAGCCTTCTCTGCCTGCATCATCACCGCCATCTTCCCGGCTTTTCCATTTCCCTCGCCTTCCGCCGGAAGACGATACCGAGCTTCGAATAAAGAAACATACGTGCGGAAATCCTCTCTGGCATTGTGCTCCAAGTGCTGAAGATACTCATGCGTATCGAATCCGTCCTCTGTCTTTTGCGCTAGGTGCACTGCTATGTTGTTGCAATGATCCGCGATGCGCTCGTAATCGGTTGTAATGTCCTCCAGGATTATGCCGGTTTCCACCGAACACTTCCCCTTCTGCAGGCGCTTTACGTGATGGCGCTTTACTTCCATGTTCAGTCCGTCAATCACTTCCTCCAGCGGCTCTACGGTTGCCGCCAGCTGCAGATCATTTTCGCAGAAGGCCCTCACGGCACGCTGCAGAATATCCTTGATTGCCTCCTGGAAAACACAGAGCTCCTCCTGCGCTTCTCCAGAGAAATGCTGTCCTTTTTCATTCAGCTCCTGCGCCTTCTGCATAACGTTCAGCGCATGATCGGAAATGCGTTCAAAATCACCGATGCAGTGCATCAGCAATGTGAACTGATGAGAATCCTCCGCCGTAAAAGTCTTATTGGAAAGACTTGCAAGATACCCGTTGAGCTGATCCTCATATTCGTCCACGGTGCGCTCTAAGCGGCCCACCCGTTCTGCTCCCTCTTCGTTGTATTCCAGCACCAGGCCAACCGCTGTAGTCAACGCTTCCTGTGTATACTCTGCCATCTTCTGTGTGGCCTTCTGGCACTGCTCCAATGCAAAGGATGTGGATGTGATAAACCGGGGATCCAGCATCTGCAGCTCTTTGCGGCGTTCCCTGACAGCCTGTTCCGCCTCTGTGACCGGCAGCACCTTTGTTACAAGTTTCACCAGAATATCTGAGATCGGCAGCATGCAGGCAACCGCCAGAATATTGAACACACTGTGGAACACCGCAATGGTTACCGGAGATGCCGTCTGCTCCATAATCGGGAAATGAAGGAATGCATTCAGGGAATAAAAGCCGATCATAAAGACGCCTGTCTTTATGATGCAATAGAAAAGCTGCGTCAAAGATGCCCGCACTGCATTGCGGGAGGCACCGATGGCACCAATGATTCCGGTAATGGCAGAGCCGATATTTTCGCCCATGATGACAGGAATGGCACTGCCCATCGACAGAACACCCGTCAACGAGAGTGACTGCAGGATACCAATGGAGGCCGAAGAGCTCTGCAGAATAACCGTTACAATAAGACCGACTAAAAGCCCGAGAATCGGATTGGAAAAGGCTGTAAGAAGACCCACGAACTGCGGATTATCCGCCAGCGGTGCCGCCCCCTCTGACATCGTGGTCATTCCGATCAGAAGGACTGCAAAGCTTGTCATGATGCCGCCGACATCCTTTTGCTTCTGCTTTTTGCAGAACATCATCATAAAGACGCCGATGAAGCCGATGATGGGAGAAAAATTCTTGGGCTTGAGCATGGACAGGAGTAAATTGCTGCTCTCAATACCCGTCAGGGATAATAGCCAGGCGGTGATGGTGGTACCGATGTTGGCACCCAGAATAACACCGACCGCCTGATTCAGGGACATGATTTCCGAATTGACAAAGCCAACCACCATCACAATGGTGGCTCCGGAGGACTGGATGACCGCCGTCACCAGCATTCCCAGGAGCGCCCCCTTCCACTTGTTGGAGGTCAGTGTCTGCAGGATCTGCTCCATCTTGCCCCCGGACACCTTTTTCAGCCCCTCCCCCAGGGTTGTGATGCCATAAAGGAACAAAACCAGTCCTCCGACAATGGTAAGAATCCCATATATACTCATATTCTCATTTTCTCCGCTGTTGCAGTTTACACGTCGTTAACGCACATTTAAATTGATTTTAACATTCTGTTCGCATTCGCAACAGCCCCATTGCGAAAGATTACCTCAGAAACTTGCTGAACTCCACCAGGAATTCCTCGGTCTGCGACAGGAGCTCTGCCTCATCCCGAATGGTTACGCCGCTGATCGGATAGCGGTATTCAAAAAACGGCTGTCCTTTGCGTTCTCCCTTCGGGGCACCCTTGGGCGAGAACGTCAGTTTTCCTTTATGCCCTGCGAGGAAGGAAGGAATTTTCGCAACCTGAATGCCGGCATCCGGTGTCAATGTAAAGCGTATGGTTCCGGCTCCGCCTGCAATCTCTGCAATATCGAGCTTCTCGGCAATACTGCGGATCAGGGCAACGCGCAGCAGATTCTCGGCGGGCGCCGGTATTTTCTCTCCAAAGCGGTCGCGCAGCTCATCCCGGATATCCTCGCAGTCCTCCAGTGATGCTACGGCCGCGATCTTTTTATAGATATCCAGCTTCTGCGCCTCATTCAGAATATAGCTGCCCGGAATGAACGCATCGGCAGAAAGATTCACTACGACATTGCGCTCCTCCTTCACCGGAAGGCCCTTTGCTTCCTTCACTGCTGTATCCAGCATTTTGCAATAAAGATCATATCCAACCGCTGCCATGTGGCCGTGCTGTGCCTTCCCCAGGACAGCACCGGCTCCCCGGATTTCCAGATCCCGCATGGCGATCCGGAAGCCGCTGCCGAGATCTGTAAATTCACGAATCGCAGCCAGGCGCTTCTGCGCCTCCTCCCGCAGAAGCTTATCCCTTTTGTACATCAAAAAGGCATATGCCGTACGGCTTGAACGGCCCACACGTCCGCGCAGCTGGTAGAGCTGAGACAGTCCCATGCGGTCCGAATCATGAATGATGATCGTATTGACATTGGAGATATCCAGTCCGGTTTCAATGATTGTGGTCGACACAAGTACATCAATCTGCCCGCTGATGAAGTCATACATCACCTTTTCCAGCTCCTGCTCGTTCATCTGTCCGTGAGCAAAGCCGATTCTGGCCTCCGGAATCAGCTGGCAAAGTCTGGCCGACACCTCTGCGATATCATTGACACGGTTATATACATAGTAAACCTGCCCGCCGCGGGAAAGCTCCCGCAGCACGGCCTCCCGCACCATTTCCTCGTTGTATTCCATGACATAGGTCTGAATGCTGACACGGTCCTGCGGTGCCTCCTCCAGGACGCTCATATCACGGATCCCAATCATACTCATATGAAGTGTTCGAGGAATGGGCGTGGCGGAAAGCGTCAGCACATCCACATTTTCCCGAAGCTTTTTTATTTTCTCCTTGTGAGCAACGCCGAAGCGCTGCTCCTCATCGACCACAAGAAGCCCCAGGCTCTTGAACGTCACATCCTTGGACAAGAGCCTGTGCGTACCGATCACGATGTCCACCCGGCCAGAAGCGATGCCCGACAGGGTCTTTTTCTGTTCTGCAGCTGTGCGGAATCTGGACAGCATCTCCACGCACACCGGGTATTCCTTCATGCGCTCCGTGAAGGTATTGAAGTGCTGCTGTGCCAGAATTGTTGTGGGAACAAGAACCGCGACCTGCCTGCCGTCCTGCACCGCCTTGAAGGCCGCCCGGATGGCAATTTCCGTCTTTCCAAAGCCCACGTCGCCGCAGATCAGACGATCCATGATCTTGTCCGACTCCATATCCTTCTTGGTATCTGCAATGGCGTTTAGCTGATCCTGCGTCTCCTCAAAGGGAAACATCTCTTCGAATTCCTTCTGCCACACCGTGTCCTTTTCGAAGGCATGTCCCTTCATTGACTGGCGTTTGGCGTAGAGCTGCACAAGGTCTGCCGCCACTTCCTCAACAGCCCCCTTCACCTTATTGCGGGTAGCTGACCACTCCTGTGAGCCGAGCTTATTGAGCTTGGGCTTTGCGGCCTCCTGCGAAGCATATTTCTGCAGCACCTTCAGTTCTCCCGGCAGAATATAGAGAGTCCCGCCTCCGCCGTACTCAATCTTAATATAGTCCTTGGCAATGCCATCGACCTCTATCTTCTCCACGCCGCGGTATATTCCGATGCCGTGATCCTCATGCACTACGTAGTCGCCCACCTTCAGCTGCGCAAAATCGCGGATTGACTCGCCCTCATAGCGGTGTTTTTTGGGCTTCTTTCGGATTCCGGCACCAAAAATATCGGTCTCCGCAATCACAATGAACTTCAGCTTCGGATATTCAAAGCCGTGCGCAATGCTCCCGTAATAGGTCATAATCTCGCCCGGCTCCAGAATGCGATCCGGATTCTCACTGTAGAAGCTGGTGAGTCCCCTGGCTGTCAGATCCGAAGCCAGCCTCTTGGCTCGCGTCCTGGAGGCTGAAATAATAATGCAGCGGTATTTCTGAAGCCGGTACTTGCGAAGGTCCTCTGCCAGAGCATCAAAGCTCTTGTTGTACGTCGCAACACTCCTGGCATGCACAGATACGATACATTCCGGCAGAAGGAGTGAATTCCCCGAAGCCAGCTCCGTCAGGCCAAGACACCTGTAGTCTTTCATTTTGGCCTCAATGGACTCCGCGCTGGATACCAGCTGCATCTGTCCGGGAAGGACATATCCCTTTTCGCTCCGGCTGATCGTGCTCTCACGAAACTCCAGCTCAACCGCTTCCGCTTCCTCACGGATGTGCGAGGGTTCATCAAGAAAGACCATTGTCTGGTCCTTAGAAAGCAGCTCCAAAAAGCTGTCCGTCTGCGGGTAAAAATAATGGATATACCCCTCCAGTCCCGCATAATCCTGAAACTGCTCTGCCCGTTCCAGAATCTCTTCCGTCTCCTGTGACAGGCGGTGAGCCGCTTCCATTTTCCCCTGATCCCGGAGCGTCTGCGCCGTTTGCTCCTTCTCCGTCCGAATTCTCGCAAGACCGTCCCGGCGCCGGGCATCCGACATAACAAGCTCTGCCGCCGGATAAATCCGCACCGACTCCATCTGTTCGATGGAACGCTGCGTCTCCAGGTCAAAGCTGCGTATGGAATCGATCTCATCATCAAAAAATTCAAGACGGAAAGGGTTCTCCTCCGTCAGGTCAAAGATATCCACGATATCACCGCGAACGGCAAACTGCCCCGGTTCCTCAACCTGCACCGTCTTTTCGTAGCCAAGCTGCAAAAGTTTTGCAGAAAGCTGGTCCAAACCAAAACGCTGCCTTTTTTCCAACGCAAGGACCGCGCTTTGCAGTGTGCGGAGCGGAACCTGCGGCGTCATCAGCGCCGCAAAGGTTGTGACCAGTGTCGTCGGGCGCCCCTCCATGATCCTTCGAAGGCACAGCATTTGCTCCTTTTCCAAAGCCTTGCCGCGCAGATCAGCCTGATAGAAAATCAAATCCCTCGCAGGAAAAGCCACTGTGTTCCGATCATAGAATACATACTCACTCTGAATCTGCCGTACCCGTTTATCGGAATAGGTCAAAATCAAGCGAAAACGTGCGTGGGGTGCCAGCTCACGTTCTCTGGAAAGAGCATAGGTCAAGTGGAGCTTCTGAGACGGCACACATCCATCTGCCAACGCCCTTGCCCCGGGCTCCTTCAATGTCTCCAGAAGTGTCTGATATTCTGCCGCCTCGCGAAGCGGCTCTGTTAATGTTCTCATGAATCCCCTGCCTGTGACCTCTTCTCTTACTTGTTGTACTGATTCATTGCCTTCTGTATACCGTCTCTTAGGATGACTTCGATCGCCTCTGCCGCTTTCTGTTCAGCAAGACAAATGTTCTCTGCATCCTCTCCCTTCGGATGGCCCAATACATGATCAGCCAGATTATACTGAGGATTTGGCTTTGCTCCAACGCCAATCCTCACGCGGTAAAAATTACCATCCCCCACGTGCTGAATAATATTCTTCAAGCCATTGTGTCCGCCGGCACTTCCCTTCTGACGAATCCGGATTCGTCCCGGCTCCAGGTCAATATCATCCGAAATAACAATCAGATGGGTGGACGGATCTATTTTGTAATAATCAATGCCCTCCCGCACAGCTTCACCGGAAAGGTTCATATAGGTCATCGGCTTCATGACAACAACCCTTGCGTCTCCGATTCTCCCCTTTCCCACCAGTGACTTTTTAAAACGGGCAGGCCCGTCAATGTTCCACGCATCGATCAGAAGATCTGCTGCCGCGAAGCCGACATTATGCCTTGTTCCGTCATATTCTCTGCCCGGATTTCCAAGCCCAACGATCAAATACCACTCCTGCTCCACTGCGTTTCTCCTTTCATGCTCACATACCGTCACAGTGTAGTAGCATACCACGGTATTGCTGTGCTCGCCAGGACCCGCCGCCGGCGGGCGCGCAGGCCCGGGCTATGAATCCAGACAAAAAAGCGGCAGCAGAAGCCCCCGCTCCTGCTGCCAAAAAGTTTCCCTTTTCCTCTGTTGCCGTAATCAATCACGCCAGTGCCACCGACTCATCCATAGCCTTGTCCCAGGTCTCTACGCACTCCCGATACTTCGCCAGAATGGCGTCCTCCACCAGCTTTCTGGTCTGTGCGTTGATGGGATGTGCCACATCCCGATATTCACCCTCTGCAGTGCGCTTACTGGGCATCGCGATAAATAAGCCCTTTTCACCTTCAATTACCTTTATGTCATGTACCACAAATTCGCTGTTGAGTGTAATCGAAACAACGGCCCGCATCTTGCCGGACTGTGCAATTCTGCGTACTCGAACATCCGTAATTTTCATAATTGTACTTGCTACAGGCTGTAGCGCTCCCCCTTCTCTTCCACAACGATGCGGATTCCGTTTTCCCCTTTGTAGTACGCGTTGGCTCGAATCGTGCTGCCGGATTCAACAATGCAATTTTCAATGTAGGCATTATCACCGATATAGACGTCGTTAAGAATCAGTGAATTGCGGATCACACAATGATTTCCCACATATACCTGCTGGAACAGCACAGAGTCCTCAATGTCACCGTTGACAATGCATCCGCTGGAAAGCAGGCTGTTATGTACGTTTACACCCACGTTAAACTTGGCCGGCGGAAGGTCTGCCACCTTGGAATTCACACCTGGATATTCCTTGAAGAAGTAATTTCGTACCTCCGGCTTCAGAAAATCCATATTCATACGGAAATAATCATCCACCGAAGCAATGTTGCTCCAATAGGAGCTGATCTTGTATCCGTAGATTCGCTTCACATCCTTGTAGCGGATAAGAATGTCCTGCACGATGTCGAACCGGCCTTCTTCCTCGCTACGCTCAAGAAGCTCGATCAGTGCACGGCGCCGGATGACGTAAATTCCGCAGGAGATGGTCTTGGACTTTGCAACAATCGGTTTTTCCACAAATTCTGTGATGCGTCCGTCCCCGTCCATCGTTACCGTGCCGTAGCGTTCAACACTGGCATCCTCCGGCATATCCTTGCAGACAACCGTAATATCCGCCCGCTTTGCCACGTGATACTCCAGGACCTCACCGTAATCCATCTTGTAGACACAGTCCCCGGATGCAATGACTACATACGGCTCGTGGGAATTCTTCAGGAAGCTGATGTTCTGTGCAATGGCATCCGCAGTTCCGCGATACCAGTTCCCGTTCTCACTGGTGAAGGACGGTGTAAAAAGGAACATCCCTCCCTGTTTACGTCCGAAATCCCACCATTTGGAGGAGCTTAAATGCTCGTTCAGGCTTCGCGAATTATACTGGGTGAGAACAGCCACCTTCTGCACCCTGGAATATTCCATATTCGTCAAAGCAAAATCTATACTGCGGAAGCTCCCTGCCACCGGCATCGCGCAGGCTGCCCGTTTTTTGGACAGCTCTCTCATGCGGTTGGAACGTCCACCCGCCAGAATGATTCCGATCGCTCTCATAACGCGCTTCCCTCCTTGTTTAGTGTCCGGCCGCTTTCAAGTCTGCCCTCCGGATAATCCTCCGCGGCGGTCTTGCCGTTCACCATTGCATTTTTTCCGATGGAAACGCCGGCCGGAACCTCCGTATCCTCCGCAATAACCGTCAGGCCGCTGCAGTAAATGTCCGGATTCGTCTCGTTGGGGATCTCTTCTCCCTCTCCAATCACCACATTTTCTCCAACGTGAGCCCTCTCAGCCACAATAGCCTTCTCCAGGCGGCATCCGGCATCAATTCTGGCGCCATTCATAATGATAGAATCACGAATCACAGCCCCCTCACCGATGACAACATCGCTGCCAATAACCGATTGCTCCACCTCACCGTAAATCTCACTGCCGTCTCCTACGATGGAACGAAGTACCTTACTGGAAGGGCCGTAATACTGCGGCGGCAGCGACTCTACATTGGTATAGATCTTCCAATATTCCTCATACAGGTTGAATTCCGGAACGATGTCAATGAGCTGCATATTCGCTTCCCAGTAGGACGTCAGCGTACCAACATCCTTCCAGTAGCCGTTAAACTCATAGGCAAACAGCCGCTCGCCCTTATCTCTGCAATACGGAATGATGTGCTTGCCAAAATCAAGCCCGGGAGTATCCTTGTTGGTCTCCAGCGCCTCTTTAAATGCTTTCCAGGAGAAAATATAAATTCCCATGGATGCCAGATTGCTGCGAGGGTTGGCCGGCTTCTCTTCAAAATCTGTAATCTGCCGGTTTTCATCGGTAATCATGATGCCGAATCGCTTGGCCTCTTCCATCGGAACCGGCATAACAGCAATGGTCACGTCCGCATTATTCTCCTTGTGGAAGTCCAGCATGGATTCATAGTCCATCTTATAAATGTGATCGCCGGAAAGGATCAGAACATAGTCCGGATGGTAATTTTCCATATAGCTCATGTTCTGATATATGGCGTTGGCCGTCCCGGTATACCACTCTGTCCCCGCGATCTTCTCATAGGGCGGAAGCACAGATACACCACCCGTCAGCTTGTCCAGATCCCACGGAATACCAATGCCGATATGTGTATTCAGCTTCAGCGGCATATACTGCGTCAACACTCCCACGGTATCCACCCCGGAATTAATGCAGTTGCTCAGGGGAAAATCGATGATTCGATATTTACCCCCAAAGGGAACTGCAGGCTTTGCCATCTTGGATGTAAGAATGCCAAGACGGCTGCCGCGGCCTCCTGCCAGCAGCATCGCTATCATTTCCTTCTTGATCATCACGATCACCTCAGTGCTGTCTGTATTTGCCTATGGGTGTTCTCCCATCGGCCAGTACAGTATAGCACAGCAGGACATAGAATAAAAGGAATTTCCGACGCGTAATTGTGCTTAATATCCAAGTTTTATGTTTTTGTAGCCGCTTGTTTTGTATAGATTTATCCAGTAGTGTTCAGCCTCTTCTGAATCGCAAGGCATTTATCACAACCCATTCTGTTCACACAGCATGGCAGTGCCATGCCTGCATTCGTTTGCAGTTGTCTTCCGTCTCTCCTATAATATGAAGTAAAAAAATCCGTCGCCTCCGGCGACACCCAAAAGCGAAAGGACATCCTATGTATCAGGTTGATTTTTCACATCCGATTTCCGTCTTCTTCTGTGGAATCGGCGGTATTTCCATGAGCGGCCTTGCAGAAATTCTGGCAAGTCGAGGATTCTTGGTTTCCGGATCAGACCGCAGTGCTTCTCCTATCACGAAGGAGCTGGAGAAGCAGGGCATTCATGTATGCATCGGCCAGAAGGCAGAGAACATTACATCCGATCTTGACCTTGTAATCTTTACTGCTGCCATTCACCCAGATAATCCCGAATACCAGAAAACTCTGGCTCTTAACATTCCGCATCTTACAAGAGCAGAGCTTCTCGGAGAGATTATGCGCAACTACGGTTGCCCGGTTGCTGTAGCCGGTACACACGGCAAGACGACCACAACCTCTATGATTTCCGAAATTCTTTTGTCCGCCGATGACGATCCGACGATTTCTGTTGGAGGAATTTTAAAATCCATTGGCGGAAACGTACGAGTGGGGCATTCGGATTATTTTGTCGCAGAGGCCTGTGAATATACCAACAGCTTTCTGTCGCTGCTGCCGAAAATCGGCATCATTCTGGATATCGATGCAGATCATCTGGACTTTTTTAAGGACCTTGATGATATCCGGCATTCCTTCCGCAGATTTGCGGAGCTGATTCCTTCTGACGGAACGCTGATTATTAACAGCGATATCGAGAATTACGAGGAACTGATCGCAGGACTCACCTGCAGCATCATCACCTTCGGCAGTGACAGGAATCGCAGCGACTACTACCCGGTTCACATTCACTACGACGATGCCGCACACGCCTCTTTCACCTGCTGCCGGCACATTAAGACCGGCGGTCATACGCAGCTGATTACTCTGGGCGTCCCGGGGGAGCACAACGTATACAATTCCCTGGCTGCTATCGCCGCTGCCGATCTCATCGGCGTAGACCGCGGCCACACAGCTAAGGCGCTTGCCGGCTTTGCCGGAACAGATCGGCGTTTTGAATACAAGGGGACAATGGACGGTGTCACAATTATCGATGACTATGCACATCACCCGACGGAGATTCGCGCCACACTGACAGCAGCTGCCAACATTGCACATGACCGCATTATCTGCATTTTCCAGCCGCATACCTACACCAGGACAAAGGCCCTGCTGGACGATTTTGCAAGTGCTCTTACGCTTGCAGATATCGTGGTCCTCGCTGACATCTATGCCGCCAGAGAAACCGACACTCTCGGCATCAGCTCGCAGACACTGGCCGATAAGATACTCGCCCTCGGAAAGGAAGATGTATTCTATTTTCCGGATTTTGACAAAATCCAGAATTTTGTCCGAAAAAATTGCCGAAAAGGCGATTTGTTGATAACCATGGGTGCCGGAAACGTGACAGATATCGGCCCCGCGCTGCTTTCTTCGTCCAAAGACTGATATTTATCCACGCTGTCCACATCCCTCTGGAGCAAAGAGGGTGTGGACAACTTTTTTGTGTTTTTCGCGGTTCGGGCATCTTATTCCCGTTATCCACATTATCCACAAATAAGAGGATGAAGCGCAGTCTCAGACACCCCGTTTTTTTCTGTTCAGTTTTACCATTTTGGAGAAAAAGGCGCGATGCTATACTCTCTCCTATCCTAGACAAGCGAATTTTGGTATCTGTTACTGTGAAAATCCCGGACAGCGTCTGCGCATCTGTGCGAGCTTGCTTGCGCAGAGCGCAGACATTAGACGGGTTAGCATACATAAGTAAACAGGGCGACAGCCCGGATTTCGAATGTATGCATCAGCTGCGAGAGTGTCGCAGACACGGAGCAGCTGATTTTTTACGAGAAGAGGGGTTACATCATGGGTGCATTTGCAATTTATAACAATCAGGCTATGGAATCTACGGTTATTTCCAATTTGTTTATTGATGAATATATGAAGGACGCCAATGATGCGCAGATCAAAATCTACCTCTACCTTGTCCGCATGATGTCTGCCGGTCTTGCGACCAGCATGTCGGATATTGCCGACAAATTTAATCACACGGAAAAGGAAGTGCTTCGGTCTCTGCGTTACTGGGAACGGAAGGGACTCCTGACCCTGCAAATCGATGC
This sequence comes from Paludibacteraceae bacterium, assembly GCA_963629395.1. Lineage (GTDB taxonomy): Bacteria > Bacillota > Clostridia > Lachnospirales > Lachnospiraceae > CAG-791. Next base: position 13,249 of record CAVGIV010000008.1, read on the forward strand.
CGCCGGAAATCTGGCCGGCATTTTCCTTCGCGAGCCTAAGGCTTCCGTTTCTCAGGAAAATCATCAGGTTATCTCCATTGCACCGATGCTGGCCGCAAATGCTGCCATAGATTCCTCTGCAAATGCCCCGGTCTCTGCCGCCCCGCCGATACTTCCTGCAGCTGCTGCACCGCAGCCGGCTCGCCGCGAGCAGGGCAGCGATGTAACTGCCGAGCAGCTGGAAAGCTTTCAGCAAAGCGATGAAAGCCGCCAGCTGATGTTTGTTGTAGAGCAGTACATCGGAAAACCGCTGTCTGTACGCGAAGCGAAGACAATTTGCTTTATGTCGGATCAGCTCCACTTTTCAGACGAGCTGATTGATTATCTGGTAGAATACTGTGTCGGCCTTGGCAAAAAGGACTTCCGCTACATTGAAAAGGTTGCCCTTAACTGGGCAGAGGCCGGCATTTCCACTGCTGAGCAGGCCAGGAAAAGTGTGCAGACACAAACGGCAAGGCGTGCCTCCAGGTCCGGCAAGAGTTCTGCACGTTCTTTCCAGAACTTCGAGAAATCCTCCTACAACATGGAGGAGCTGGAAAAGCAGCTGCTGCGCAACTAAAGAAACATTGATTTAATCAGTGTTTTCCAAGGAATCACAGAATTACAGGAGAGGCATCATTGTCACTGCCAAGAGAAGACTACAACAAGCTAATGCTGGAATACAGCCAAACCCGGGACCGGCACCGCCGCGAGCTGGAGCTGCGCAGAAAGAGGGTATATGCCAAGCTTCCGCGGTATCAGGAGCTTGACAGGGAAATCCCGGAGATCTCTTATGCTTCTCTTCAGGAGAAGCTTTCCGGCGCAGAACCTTCCTTCTCTCTTCGGGAACGCCTTTCCGATATCTCAGCTCAAAAGGAAAAGCTCCTTACCGGTGCCGGCTTCCCCGCAGATTATCTTCAGCTGCAGTACGACTGTCCCGACTGTCAGGATACCGGTTATATTGATAATCAGAAATGCCATTGTTTTAAAAAAAAGGAATCCGCTATACTCTATCAGCAGTCTCATTTGGATCAGCTGCTGCGCACCAATCGCTTCGAGAACATGTCCGAGGAGTTCTACCACGGTGAGGATCTTGAACACTTCCGCCGCGCAGTAGATGTCTGCAGAAAATATATCCGGCGTTTTAATTCCGACTATGAAAATTTATTTTTCTATGGTACAGTCGGTGTCGGAAAATCCTTCCTGTCCATATGTACTGCGGGTGAACTGCTGAAGGCCGGACATTCTGTCTTGTATTTCAGTTCATCTTCTTTGTTTGAGACAATCTCCTCTTACATATTCGGGCAGGATAAGCGTTCAGAATATCAGCGCTTTCTGGAGGATCTGTACGGCTGTGAAGTACTCATCATTGATGATCTTGGTACCGAAATGACCAATAATTTCGTATCTACGCAGCTGTTTTCACTGTTGAACGAGCGAGAGCTGCGCAGGCGCTCCACCATCATTTCGACAAATTTATCCTTACAGGAGCTGCGCGACCGGTATTCCGATCGTATTTTTTCGCGAATTACCAGCAGTTATACCATAATGAAGCTCACCGGCTCCGATATTCGCGTGAGCCGTAAAATGAAGCAATAAACTCATTCAGGATTGCCCGGAGGATGATTCATCCCTCCGGGTATGCGCTGCAGGCAGTCTGGCCGCAGCAGAAAGGGCAAGATGGAGAAGATCAGAAGACACGACAAACGTAAGCTTGAATCCATTCCTGTTGGTTCTCTTGGACTGGTCCCTGTGTCAGGATGTGAGGAAATCGGTAAGGAGATTGATTATTTTCTTACACAATGGCGTGCAGAACGAGAAAGTGAGCACAAGGACAGCCTCGCGTTTAACGGCTATCAGCGACCGACATATATTGTAAATGTGGACCTCCCCCGATTTGGTACCGGCGAGGGCAAGGGCGTCATGAAGCAGTCTGTTCGCGGTATGGACCTCTACCTTCTTGTAGATGTAGTGAATTACAGCAAGACCTACCGCATGTTCGGTGAGATCAACCATATGTCTCCGGATGACCATTATGCAAACCTTAAGCGTACCATTGCGGCGATCGGCGGCAAGGCAAGACGCATCACCGTTATTATGCCATATCTGTACGAAGGCCGGCAGCACAAGCGCTCCATGCGTGAATCGCTTGACTGCGCATTGGCCCTTCAGGAGCTGGTTCACATGGGCGTAGACAACATCATTACCTTCGATGCACATGATCCGCGTGTTCAGAACGCCATCCCCCTGTCCGGCTTCGATACAGTTCAGCCGGCTTACCAGTTTATTAAGGGTCTGCTCCGTCACGTAGAAGGATTGCAAATCGATGCACAGCACATGATGGTCATCAGCCCGGACGAGGGTGGCATGAAGCGTGCTGTATACACCGCAAACGTGCTCGGTCTCGATATGGGTATGTTCTACAAGCGCCGCGACTACACACAGGTTGTTGACGGCCGTAATCCAATTCTGGCGCATGAATTCCTTGGTTCCTCCGTAGAGGGAAAAGACATGATCATCATTGATGACATGATTTCCTCCGGCGAAAGCGTTCTTGAGGTTGCAAGAGGTCTGAAGCAGCGCAAGGCAGGACGGATTTTTGTCTTCGCAACCTTTGGACTGTTTACCAGCGGTCTGGAGAAATTCGACGAAGCCTATGAGAGCGGTTTGATTGACCGAATTCTCACAACAAACCTGATTTACCAACCGCAAGAGCTTTTGGAGCGCCCCTGGTATATCAACTGCAGTATGAGCAAGTATATCGCTTACATCATAGATACTCTGAACCACGACAGTTCCATCGCAGATCTTTTGGATCCTTCCGCAAGAATCCAGAATCTCGTAGCTCGCTATCAGGAGGGCGGTCTGCATACGATTGCATAGTAAAAAGGAAACGCTGATATACATCAGCGTTTCCTTTTTCTCTCTGTTCAGCACCCGCCTGTTCCAATCGTGAATTGACGTAACTGTTCAGAGCCAAGCAAATTTGCATAAAATGAGCGAGTAATGCTTGCATTAACGAGCACATTTTTGCAAATTTATTTGGCTCTGAACAGTTACAAATTGACTACTTATAGCTGATAAACTGATTTCCTGCATCCTCAAACAGTTCACGGGCCGCAGATCTGGCAAGAAGGTGTACACTTCCTGCTGCCGGATCGTACACCTCTATATTCTCAGGTCCATACCCCACAATCAATACGGCTGATTTATTCCCCACTGCCGCATACACCGGACTTTCCTGTTCCACATAATACAGTACTTCCTCCATGGAGCAGGCTGTCAAATCCAGAATTTCGGCATCTTTCAGCCCATCGGACAGAATCTCCAGTACAGTTTTCCCCTCTTCCAGAAGTCTGGCTATGTCGGTTTTTGTCGTTTCCGACGACGCATAGGTAAGCATAGCGTTTATGCAGGCCGTCTGCGCATCTCCCAAAGACGCCGCATCCTCCATTTTCGTCAGATCGTCTATTTCGGCGCGTTCTGCAATCGTTTTTTTCCAGATGTACTGCCCGCTCTCGTCGACTACAACCCCGGTCCGCTGCTGATTTGCCAATTCAATGGCTGTGCTGATTCGATCCGTCGATCCAAGGTATTCCTTGCAGCTGTATATGAAGTATTCTTCATCCTGACCGGACGTTTCTGTATTATCCGCACTCTTCGTGCTTTCTCCTGTCTGTGCACTGCTTCTTGGAGAAAGCTCTCTGGAGCCCTCATACAGAATCTCCTGTGGCCGCATATACTGGCAATCGGACCAATCTGTCACGCCAAGGCTTAACTGCTTTAGGGTACCATAGCCGGAGGATGATATACTCTGTACAAGAGACGATGTATCCGAACTGTCGGCACTGGTAATCGTGTCCGAATCAGCCGGCACATACGCCGTTGCCGACGCCCCTTCTGACGTGTCCTTTTGGACTCTGTCCAGGACCAGCTGATTGTCACGCACCTCGCATCCGGTCACATAATAACCATCCTGATGATAATCCTCCAGAACATGAAGCTCCTGGTCCACAATATACACATGGTCCATCAATGTGATTTTGGTTCCGATTACGTCCTGTAGCTCCTCCTGACGGCTTGTTGTTCCATACACAAGGTCCTGTCCGAGAAAGCCGAGGGGAACTGCGTAGCTGCCGGCCTCCGGTTCCACAATGGTCTTATTCAGTCCGTTTAGATTTACCAGAATAATCCGCCCCGTTGCCTGGCCCTGTTCTTCTTCCGCGTATGCCACTAATACGCCATTGGATGCAATTGCCGTCGCCTTCTCTGCAAGGTTTCCTTCGACAAGCCGCAGACTGCAAGCGTTTACATCTATTTCATACAGCGCATTATCCAGGATCAGATACAGCTTTCCGGTTTCCACGTCATAATGCGAGATCTGATCGATACGGTCCTTTAATCGTTCCCAGGACCCGCTATAGGGAACAAACACCTTCTCCTCCATGGTGTGATATTCGCCGCTGTAATGGTAGAATGAAACGCCTATTTTGCCCTCGTGTCTGCCGCTGTTCATGTAGCCGTAGACCAGAAAATCTGTGCTCCCGTCCTCTTCCACATGAAGAATTCGTATATCGTGCTCCGCATGCGTTTCACGCTCTCCCGTATCCCCGGCCTCATCAAAGCCGAATATGTAAATCAGCAGATCCTCAGACTGGGAATATTCGTACAGCCTCCCATCCTGCACAAAAGCAGTAACGCTGTGCTGTGCATTGCGCATGGTCTGTATCTGTGATGACGTTATGCCAATCGTTAAACCACCGGAGGTCCCATATGGATGCTGCGGGTCAAAATCCTGCGACATCGTCCGCTCATAGTCCATCAGATAAAAGCGGTCCGTCCCCTTGCGAAGCTCATAGAACTCCTCACATCGAAACAGCAGCGTCTGGCTCGGCTCCCCATTCTGCGCAGGCGCGGACACATAATAGGTCCCTCGAATTCCAAAGGTCTCCCCTTCCCTGTCCGTAATGGAGTAAACCGGTGAGGTAACCTCCGTTGGATTCAAATCTCCCCATGTCACTGCATCTGCGCTGTTATACAACGTGACGCTGGCCAATGAGCTGTTAGAGACATCATCGGAAGGCTCCAGGTAAGTCAGCAGATAATCCTCCGCAGTCTTATCAAAAGTTTTATCATGAAAAATACGCGCAAATGTCAGCGCTTCCTCTGCCTCCTCGCTGACTGAATCATCCTCTGTATATATAAACCTGGTGTAATAACGGATATCCTGCGTTTCTTCCGTGGACAACCGCAAAACCAGCATATACTCCGTATCCGAAGAAATAAGATTTTTAAATGTGAGCTGCGCCTTATAAACAGAGTCCTCCCCGCCGGTCACCTCTACTGCTTCCTGTTCGATGAGACGGTCTCCTGTAATATCCCTTACTTCCATGGACATTGCAGAAATTGTCTGCCCGTATGCACGTATCTGCAGTCCGATGGTACGGTCTGAATTAATCGGTGTCAGGACCGTCCGCATCTGCCCTGGGTCCTGCTCCTGCGTCAATCCATACAGAGTATTAAAAACAGTACTGCCGGTATCCATTGATATAACCGGCAGTACTGCAGCTGACATTTCTGTTGTGGTCTGCGTGCTGGTACCTGCGGCGAACACTTCCATAAGCAGGAAGGCTGCGCAGAATAAACCAGCAGCATACAATATTCGATAGATGGTATTCCGCATTTTACTTGTGTGCCGCGCTCAGGCGAACCAACGCGCGATAGAGCTTGGCTTCCGTCCGGACTCTCTCCACCTTGGAGAGCTTCTCATCCTGAAGCCTTTGCTGGGCGCGCTCCTTGGCCTTTTGCGCTCTTTCAACGTCAATCTCTTCCTCCCACTCCCAGGTCGTAGGCAGCACACGGCACACACCGTTCATAACAGACAGCATGCCGCCAATGCAGGCCGCCGAGCGCTTCGTGGAATCCTCCAGCGTAATCTCCGCCATCCCCATGCCGATCGCCGTACAGTAGTTGGTATGACCAGCCAGGATTGCCACATCTCCGCCTATTGTACGCAGGCGAATTCGCTGCACTTCTCCATCATATTCCAGGCCATCCAGTGAGACAACCTGTATCTGGAAGGTTGACATAGTTGATCCTTTCTCTAATGTGCGGTGTCCTTCTCTGCCTTTCGGAACACATCATCAATGGTTCCTGCCATCAGGAATGCACTCTCCGGCAGATCATCGCATTCACCGTCGAGTATCATCTTAAACCCGCGGATCGTTTCTTTCAACGGCACATAGGTCCCCGGTATACCGGTGAACTGCTCTGCAACAGAGAAGCTCTGAGACAGGAAGTTCTGGATCTTGCGTGCGCGGTATACAGCATTCTTATCATCATCCGAAAGCTCGTCCATACCCATGATAGCAATGATATCCTGCAGCTCACGATACCGCTGCAGCACCCTCTGCACGCCTCTTGCCACATCGTAATGTTCCTGACCGACGATTTCCGGCGAAAGGATACGGCTCGTAGAATCCAGCGGATCCACTGCCGGATAAATGCCGCGGCTTGCAATGTCTCTGGACAAAACCGTAGTTGCATCCAAATGCGTAAAAGTTGTTGCAGGTGCCGGGTCCGTCAGATCATCCGCCGGAACATATACCGCCTGTACAGATGTAATGGATCCCTTTTTGGTGGAGGTAATTCGTTCCTGCAGAGCGCCCATCTCCGTTGCCAGCGTCGGCTGATAACCTACTGCAGAAGGCATCCGGCCCAAAAGTGCAGATACCTCCGAACCGGCCTGTGTAAATCGGAAAATATTATCGATAAACAAAAGAACATCCTGATTCTTCACATCGCGGAAGTACTCTGCCATCGTAAGTCCGGATAATCCCACGCGCATTCTGGCTCCCGGAGGCTCATTCATCTGTCCGTATACCAGTGCTGTCTTATCCAGAACGCCGGATTCCTTCATTTCTCCGTACAGATCATTTCCCTCACGGGTACGTTCTCCTACGCCGGTAAATACAGAAATTCCGCCGTGCGCCGTTGCCACATTGTGGATCAGCTCCATGATCAGAACCGTCTTTCCTACACCGGCTCCGCCGAACAGGCCAATCTTGCCGCCCTTTGCGTAGGGGCAGATCAGGTCCACAACCTTAATTCCTGTTTCAAAAATCTCCTGTGCCGGAACCTGCTCCTCGAAGCTGGGGGCCTGCCGGTGAATGGACCACCGTTCCGCGGCCTTCGGCGCCGGCTGATTGTCCACCGGCTCTCCCAGCAGATTGAATACACGTCCCAGGCATTCTTCGCCGACAGGAACAGAAATCGGTGCTCCGGTATCAATTGCCTCTACACCTCTTGCCAATCCGTCCGTGGAGCTCATGGCAATGCATCGAACCACCTCATCGCCAATTTGCTGTGCCACCTCCGCAACCAGCTTACGGCCATCAATCGTTAGCTCAATTGCATTGTTCAGCTCCGGAAGCTCACCCTCGGCAAACCGGATATCCAGAACAGGTCCTGTGACCTGTATCACCTTTCCTGTATGCTGCTTGCTCATTTGCTGCTTTCCTTTCTTCGTAAGAAGATTGACTGTCACATAATGATAGAAACCGCAAAGTACCACCTGATTCCTATCACCCAGCGTCCTCTGCACCAGCCACAATTTCTGTAATCTCCTGCGTGATGCTCGCTTGTCTGGCTCGGTTGTAGTTCAGGCTGAGTGTATCAATCATCTCCTCCGCATTATCCGTTGCAGCCTCCATCGCCATCCGGCGCGCCGCATACTCGCTGGCCACAGAAAGATTTACACTCGTATACAGAATGCCCGCCAGATAGTCCGGAACAATCGAATCAAACACGGTCTCTGAGTTCGGCTCATACAGGATCAGGTTTCTGCACTTCCCGTCTCTTTTCTCGGTCAGCCTGTCTCTATCCGGCGATGCCAGATCCGACAGAGGGAATATTGCTGTCGCCTCCGGCGTCTGCGTCATCATGGAAACAAAACGGGTAAAGCAAAGACTTACGTGCCCGTAGCTTCCCTTGCCGTACTCCTCACACACCAGTCTCGCAATCTCAAAGCAATCAGACGGTCCGATGGATGCCGCTTCTGAAAAGGCCTCCGTCAGAACAGGAACACCCTTGTGATGAAAATAATCCGCTGCCTTCCGTCCAATAGGAAGAACCTCGTAATCCCTTCCGGCAGATTCCTCTTCCATCTTTTTGAAAAGATTGGCATTATAGCCGCCCGCCAACCCGCGATCTCCAGCTATAACAATATACAAATGCCTGTCATTTTGCCCCGCGCGCGTATAACAAGAGTCAAACTCCGTGTTCTCGGCTGCAATTTCTATCAATGTCCGGTGCAGCGTTTCATAATACGGTCTGCTTTGTTCTGCTTTTTCCTTTGCCCTCCGAAGCTTGGATGCAGCCACCAGCTGCATGGCCTTGGTGATCTGCATGGTGTTCTGGACACTCTTAATCCGGAGCTTCACTGCCTTCATATTCGCAGCAGCCATCGCTCATCACCTGTCACCTTTCCGACAAAAAGCGGCTCGTATAAGACTCCAGCGCCTTCTTCAGATGCTCCTGTGTCTCATCCTCCAGCTTCCCTGTCTTTCGAATGGCATCCATTGCTGCCAATCCGTCACTGTCCGTCTCCAGGAATCGATACAGTCCCTGTTCGTACGCCGCAACAGACGCCGCCGGAACGTCGCTTAGGATATTCTGCGTCACAGCATACAGAATTGCCACCTGCTTCTCCACTGGAACCGGTGCGGAATTCTTCTGCTTGAGCACCTCAACGATCCGTGCTCCCTGATCCAGTCTGGATTTCGTATCCTTATCCAGATCGGAGCCAAACTGTGCAAAGCTCTGCAGCTCACGATACTGCGAATAAACCAGCTTCAGTGTTCCGGCAACCTTCTTCATGGCTTTAATCTGTGCATTTCCTCCAACACGGGATACGGAAATGCCAGGGTTTACTGCCGGCATAATACCGGAATGGAACAGCTCCGTTTCCAAGAAGATCTGCCCGTCCGTAATCGAAATGACATTCGTAGGAATATATGCTGACACATCACCCGCCTGTGTCTCAATGATCGGAAGCGCTGTAAGCGATCCACCGCCCTTTTCCTGCGAAAGCTTTGCAGCTCTCTCCAGAAGTCTTGAATGCAGATAGAACACATCTCCCGGATAGGCCTCTCGTCCCGGCGGACGACGAATTAGCAGAGACAGTGCGCGATAGGCAACCGCATGCTTGGAAAGGTCATCGTACACAATCAGCACGTGCTTTCCCTTATTCATGAAATATTCACCCATGGCGCAGCCCGCATAAGGTGCAATGTACTGCAGCGGTGCCGGTTCTGATGCTGTTGCAGCAACGACAATGGAATACTCCATCGCACCGTTCTGGCGCAGCTGTTCCATGAGATTGGCAACAGTGGATCGCTTTTGTCCGATTGCCACATAGATGCAGATAACATCCTTCCCCTTTTGATTCAGGATGGTATCCACCGCAATCGTTGTCTTGCCTGTCTGACGATCTCCGATGATCAGCTCACGCTGTCCTCTTCCAATCGGAATCATGGAATCAATTGCCTTGATCCCTGTCTGCAGCGGTTCCTTTACCGGCTGCCGATCCAGAATACCGGGTGCCGGAGATTCCACCGGCCGATACTCCCTTGCGTCAATAGGACCGGCTCCGTCGATCGGCTGACCAATTGCATTTACAACACGGCCAATCAAGGCTTCTCCAACCGGAACCGATACAACACGTCCGGTCCTTTTGACCGTCTGTCCTTCTCGGATCCCTGTATCCTCGCCGAACAACACAGCAGAAACACTGGTTTCCTCCAGATTCTGCGCCATTCCGTAGGTTCCGTTCTCAAATTCCAGAAGCTCACCGGATACACAGTTCACAAGACCGCTGACTCTGGAAATACCATCGCCCACCGTAAGAACTGTTCCGGTTTCACTTTGGATGATTGCGTTCTGGTAATACTTGATCTGGCTGCGGATTACCTCGGAAATTTTTTCTGGTTTTAATTCCATTCCAACCACATCCTTTTGTCTTAGGCTGCTGCGGTCTGCCCGCTACAGCACCGTTTCTGTAAGCTTTCTTCGAAGATCCGAAAGCCTGCCCTTCACTGTTCCATCGTACTGGCGGCCGTCCATCTCCACCAGAAGTCCTCCAAGGACGGAAGGGTCCACTCTTTGCTGCAGCAGAACCCTTTTACCGCTCATACTCTCAAGCTTCTCCCGTAAAAGTTTAAGCTGCTCCGGCTCCAACACCGCCGCACTGGTTACCATAGCGTCCGCTATCCCCTGATCCCTGCAGTAGAGCCTTCGATAGGTTTCTGCACAGGAGCGAAAATCCCGCAAAATCCCTTTCTCTGTAAGAATCTTCAGGAAATTCAGCATATATGGATGCAGTGCTTCACCGAATGCCTGATCTAAAAGCGCAAGCCTTTCCTTTCTGGCAATCGACGGCTCCAGCAGCAAACGGATGTAATCCTCATTCTCGCGGAACAAATCCTGCACCATTTCCAGCTGCTTCATAATCTCATCGGAGATCGCCTCTGAAACAGCAAGGTCATACAGGCTCTTTCCATACAGTGCGCCTGCTTCTGTCATGATGCCTCTCCTATATGATCCAGAAACTCATCGATCAGCCTGCGGTGATCTGCCTCATGGATTTCCTTCTCGACCACCTTGCCGGCGATGTCCATTGCCAGACCGCCGATTTCATCCTTGGCTTCATTAACTGCTTTTTTCTTCTCCTGGGCGATATCAGCCTCTGCCTTTGAGCGAATCCCCGCTGCCTGCTGCTGTGCATCGCGAATAGTCTGATCTGCCTTTGCCTGCGCCTCTTTCTGCGCATCCTGCAGAATTCTGGCAGCCTCCGCCTTCGCATCCGACAGGCTTTCCTCATATGCTGCCTTCAGTCCGTCCGCCTCTGCCTTTGCAGTCCTTGCCTCGGTCAATTCCTTTTCAGACAATGCTCTGCGCTGCTCCAGAATACGGTTAATCGGCTTGAACAGAAATTTCTTCACCAGCAGCATGGTCAGAAACAGGTTGATGATTGTTGCCACAAATGTCCACGGGACAATCGTAACGAGGCTTTGTGTCTCCATACCCATTCCTCCTGCCAGCAGATTACTGCAGATAATTCATGAACATTCCGGGTGCTACAAAGATCAAAAGAAGCCCCGTTACGAAGCCGTAAATACCCGTTGTCTCGGCAATGGCACAGCCCAGCAGCATCGTGCTGGTCACATCACTCTTGCACTCCGGCTGTCTTCCGATGGCCTCCAGTGCCTTTGCAACTGCGTTGCCTTCACCAATACCAGGTCCGATACCTGCAATCAGTGCACATCCCGCACCGATTCCGCATCCTGCCAGTGCAATTCCTCTTGCCAGTAACTGAAAATCTCCCATGATATACCTCCTGTTATGATCGTTGTGGGTGACAAAATCAAACTATTGTAACTATTCCTCTGCTGCATTAGCGATATACATTGTCGTCAGCATACAGAAAATAAATGCCTGCATAAATCCGGTAAACCAGTCAAAATACAGCGATGAAACGGCCGGAATACCTACATCCAGAATCGGAATCTGTGACAGCACCCTGCCGACTGCACCGGGAATCAAGCCCAGAATTGCGGAAGAGGCAAGTGCCAGTGCCCAGTAAATCAAGCCGTCAATAACAACACCGGAAAGTATATTACCGAAATGACGGCAGGCCATGGAAACCGGTGTCGCCAGCTCAGACAGCACATTGAACGGCGTCATCACGGCTATCGGCTGCGTATACCCCTTTAAATAGCCGCCCAGTCCGCTGGTTTTAATCTTGGTCGCCGTAATCATAATGAAGACAACCACCGCCCAGGCAGCCTCTGTGGACAGATCCGCTGTCGGACTCCAGACGCCAACCAGGCAAATAAGGTTTGAAAGAATGCTGGTGGAAAACAATGCTGCAATAAACGGAATCAGTGCATCGAATCTGGTTCCGCCGGTATTGTTTCGAACAAAATTCGTTGCCAGCTCGACCAGCCATTCCGCAACCGCCTGACGCTTTGTGATGTTCTCCACCTTCAGATCATGGGTTAAAAACAGACAAAGAGCCAGAATGATTCCCATAATCACCCAGGACACCACCACGGTCTCCGAAATAAGGATATCCCCCAGGATAGGAATCCCGGTCGGGATTCTTGCTAATATTTTGGCTCCCTCAATTGAAAAATCCATGAATCATTCCCTCTTTCTGCGGTAAGAAACAACGCCCCTCCCGCGGATCAATATCCCCGGTACCAGCAGCGGCACAATGGCTGCCACCGGATTGATCACAGGAACCACAAGCGCCAGAATCATAAAAAGAATCTGTCCAAATGTTCGGTACCTGTATGAGAGTGTCATCTTCCGTTTGGCATTGTCATAGTTGTCGTCTGCCGCCGCTTTTTCTGCCCCAACCGCCATCAGCAGGAAATTCCCGGCCGCAACCGCAAATCCGAGGACCGCCCCCAGTACGACACCCGCATCGAAGGGAACAGACTTCGTAACTGCATGCAGACCGCCAAAGCACAGCAGCATTATTCCTGTGCAAACAGCGGTTCCCTTCGCCACAAATCCGGTTGATTCCTGTACCGCCTCAGACATCTTTATGCTCATTCCTTCCCGCTCCTCTCACGGCTTCTTAATAATGTCGATTAAACGCCGCCCTTTGCTCTTCCTTTTTGTTCTTGCGGGCAGCCGCCAAATATATCTTCCAGGCTGTCATAAAAGAGCTTCCAAGCCCAAGCACCATGGCCGGAATATAAATCCAGAGTGGAGCTCCTGCCCTGGCGTTCAGCCAATACGCCCCGAGAAGACACATGATCAGCGGAGTAACCAATGACAGCCCCAGCTGTCCGATCATGGAAAAATTTCGAAATATGCGTGCAAGCTCACCCATCAGCTTCCCCGATTTCCTTCATAACAATCAACGTTTCCGTCGTCGATGCGTCACGGCAATAGCCGCTCTGTGAAGACATGTGTGCCGCTTAAAATAGTCGGACACTTTACAAGTCATGATACTCGATTTCAAATATACACGCAATGAATATCCAGGGAATATTTAACAGCTTTGGGGACTTGACAAATGGTTGTTTTGTAGAATCCGTCAATAGAAGATGTGGCCGCCAATGCGGTACTTAGGCGTAACCTGCGGAATCGGCGTACGGAAAAACAGGCAGTTTCCAACATTGGTCTGCCCTGACATAGCCGCATCCGCCGCCTGATAGCAGGATGCCGTCGCCTCATCCGAAGCCAGTGCAACCGCAAGACGCCCGGACATTGCCGGCGAAAACTGGTTGCTCTGATAAATGACACCGGACATTGTATTCGGAAATGCTCCCGACATAAGGCGATTGAGGACAACAGCACCAACCGCCACCTGTCCCTCATATGGTTCACCGCCCGCCTCGCAGTAGATCAGATTGGCAAGAAGCGTGCGGTCCCCCTCTTCAAAGGAGATGCTCCCCAGCGAGCGCCATGTGGACGCATCCGAAGCAGCCTGCAGGCGCCGCTCCTCCTCCAGCTGCTTTTCCAGTGCTGAAACCGTTGCATTCTGCGCATCCAGCTGGTTCTGCAAAATATCCACTGCATCCTGCGCAGAATCCAGCTGTGCATTGGTTGCATTCAAGGATCCGGCCGTCTGCGTCACAAGAGCATTCACCTGGCTTGCCTGACTGCTGGCGTCATCGTGAAGCTTTTCCAGCTCGTCCATCTGTGCCTGCAGCTCCTCCTGCTCCTTTTCCAGATCCGCCTTTTTTTCTTTCACCTCTGCTGTTGTCTTTTTATATCGCTCCAGCGTTTTCTGATCATATTTGTTCAGCTGCTGAATATATGCGCTTCGGTTCAAGAGCTCACCGTAGGAGCTTGATTTAAAGAGAATCTCCAGATAATAGTTGCTGCCTCTCTCATAAAGAAACTGAATTCGTTTCTTCATGTTCGCATACTGCTTCTCCTGCGTCGCGATGGCATCGTCCAGGTCGCTCTGTGCCTGAGCGATCTCCTTCTCTTTATCGGAAATCTCCTCCTCCTTGCTGCTGATTTGGGATGTGAGCTGCGCCAGATTGGAAGAGAGTACACTCAGCTGAGAATTGAGATTATTTAACGTGCTGGTCAGCGTATCCTGTTCATCCCCCAGCTGATCTACGGTTTCCTGTCCTGCTTCTACTGCCTGCTTGGTCTTTTGCGCTTCCTGCTTGGCCTTATTCAGTGCTTCCTGCGTCTCCTGTGTCGCATAAACCGGTACACTTCCGGTCAGTAAAAACAGCACAATGACTCCGGAGAGAATTCTTCCCCCCCAGAGTCGTTTTCCTGTCTTTCCAGGCAACTGCTTTGTGAACTTTTTGCTGCAAACTCTGCTGTTACGCAGTCGTTGTAACATCATAGGCTGATTACACTGCTAATTCGATATGGCGCCCAGTCTCCTGGTATTGCTCATAGACAACCCCAGCCGCATCAAACATCTGCTTGCTGGCTGTGTTGTTGTCGGAACCTGCATATTTGTCGCTCTTATAGATCACCTTGCGGATCCCCGCCTGAATGATCGCCTTGGCACATTCATTGCAGGGAAACAAGGAGACATACAGCGTAGAGTCCTCCAGCGATCCGCCGCGAAAATTCAGAATTGCATTGAGCTCGCTGTGTGTCACAAAGGGATACTTGGTCATCAGCGGTTCCCCTTTCCGCTCCCACGGAAAATGATCATCATCACAGCCTCTTGGCATTCCGTTGTAGCCGATCGACAGGATTTTATGTTCCTTGCTGACAATGCACGATCCCACCTGTGTGTTCGGATCCTTCGACCGCATTCCTGCGAGCTGGGCCACACCCATAAAATACTCATCCCAGGAAATATAATCCCTCCGCTTTGCCGACATGTTCTCCTCCATCCAAATGCTGCGCTCTATTTGGTTCCGAAAATACGGTCACCGGCATCTCCAAGACCAGGAACAATGTACCCGTGCTCGTTCAGATGATCATCCAGAGCGCCCACATACAAGTCCACATCCGGATGTGCCTCTGTAAATGCTTTTACTCCTTCCGGCGCAGCAATAATGCACAGGAAATGGATTTTCTCACATCCATGCTTTTTCAGCTGTGCCACTGCATCTACGGAAGATCCGCCTGTTGCCAGCATCGGGTCAACTACAAAGACCTCACGTTCTGCACAATCAGCCGGAAGCTTGCAGTAATACTCTACCGGCTTCAGCGTTGCAGGATCACGGTACATTCCAATGTGTCCCACCTTTGCCGCCGGAATCATCTGCAGCATGCCGTCTACCATGCCAAGTCCTGCACGGAGGATCGGAACCACAGCAAGCTTCTTGCCCTTCAGCTCCTTTGCCACGCAATGAGCTACCGGAGTATCAACCTCCACATCCTCCAGCTCCAGATGTCTTGTCGCCTCATAGCACAGCAGCATTGCAATCTCACCCACTGTTTCGCGAAACGCCTTGGTTCCGGTTGTCCGTCTGCGGATGAAACCGATTTTATGCTGAATAAGCGGATGATCCATTATAACAACGTTTGCCATTTTATCCTCCTGTAGTACACAGCTAATCTTCAGTCGCATTTTCTGCGGCATCTCACTAATTGTAAAGGACCTTAATCTGTCCTTTGCAGTCCTTATCTTTTTTACTGCTTTTTCTCATATTCTGCAATCTTTGCAATTCGTCTTGCATGGCGTTCCCCGCCCGAAAAGTCCGTCCCAAGGAACGTATCCACAACATCCAGCGCAACATTCTCGCCGATCACGCCGGCACCGATTGCCAGCACATTCGCATCATTGTGAAGTCTTGTCAGTCTGGCAGTTGTCACGTCATGGCATAACGCACAGCGTATTCCGGAAATTTTATTTGCTGTAATGCTGACACCGATTCCGGTCGTGCAAATCACAATTGCCCGCTGTGCCTCTCCCTCTGCAACACTTTGTGCCGCAGGTCCTGCATAATCCGGATAATCACAGGACTGTATTCCATCTGTACCAAAGTCTTTCACCTCATACCCTTGTTCCTTCAGGTGAAGAAGCACCTTCTCCTTCAGTTCAAATCCGCCGTGATCACTTGCAATTGCTATCATATCCCCCTCCTTTTGCCGTTTTATTGCGGCAGTACAACAATTTTCTGACCGGCCGCCTTCATCAGGCGGTTCATAATTGCCATGCCAACTCCCCCGCTTCCGCTGCCTGCAGAACTTTTATCCCCGATTTCACCATCGCGAAATGATTCCGAATACATCACCGTACAGCCTTCATCATCAAATTCACGCAGCATACGAAACAGCTCTCTGGCAATCTCTGTTTCATCCGAGCGGCTTCCGACACTCTTCACGCAGTCTGCCCGGTACAGCTCCTTTGTCTCATCCGTGCACAAAACGCCGGTTTTCTCTCCAAGACTCTTCGCCTCCTGCAGTTTTTCATTGATGTAAGCGGCAACCCTTTCCGGCGTTCCCTCCACAACAGTCAGATCCCCCTTCGGAGCATAATGGCGGTATTTCATCCCCGGCGCTTTCGGTTTTTCCCCGCTGTCAGCGGATAAAATAGTGCGGTCAACATCGACAGCACCCAAAACCTCAGTCAGCATATCCTGTGTGACATACCCCGGCCGAAGAATGGTCGGGGTGCCTTCCGTCAGATCAATGATCGTAGATTCCAGTCCAATTCCGACTTCCCCGCCATCAATGATCATATCAACGAGGCCATCCAGGTCTTCCCTGCAATACCGGGCAACTGTAGGAGATGGCCTCCCGGAACGATTGGCCGACGGAGCTGCAATATATCCGCCCTCTGCCCGAATCAGAGCCTGCGCTATTTTGTTGCTGGGAAAGCGAACCGCGACGGTGTCGAGCCCACCCGTTGTTTCATATGGTACCTCCCCGCTTTTACGAAAAATCATTGTCAGCGGCCCCGGCCAAAAAGCCTCAGCAAGCCTTCTGGCCGGCAGCGGAAAGTCCTCTACAATCCGCGGTATATCCTCCAGCCGGCATACGTGTACGATAAGAGGATTATCCGACGGCCGTCCCTTAGCTGCATAAATCTTCCTGGACGATTCCGGATTCAAAGCATCCCCGCCAAGTCCATATACCGTTTCTGTCGGAAATGCCACAAGACCGCCGCTTCGCAGGATATCCCCCGCCTCCGCAATGGCTGCATCATCCATGTTCTGTTCTGTCATTGACACATACCGTGTCACCATTTCCGTCACCTTCTGTTCCAGGAGCCGTGTTCCCTGCTCCAAAGTATAGCAAAACGCCGATCAAAGCGTCTCCCATCATCAGGACGTCATGTAATTGGAGATCACGTCCCAGATATCCGACGTCTCATACTGCAGCTTCCATTCTGCAACGCCCTTGATGCCGCAGCTTTGCATCACATCCAGCTTCTGCTGGATCGACTGTGCATCCTCTATCCAGATTTGAATTCTCGTTCCGTCCGCGTCCGTCGTCTCCGCATAGTTCTGCCCGGTCTGTGCATCCCAGCTTGCCGTCATCCCGTGTGTCTGCATATAATCCTGCACCTGCTGCATGCCAAGCGCTTCCGATGTCACAGATCCATTTTGTGTCTTCCAGACTCTTGTGTAAAACGGAATAGCATTAATCAGACGATCCTTGTCAATTCCCTTCTCCAGAGCCATCTGAATTCCCTCGGTAACATAAGAGATCGATGCAACACTTCCCGGTTCCTGACTTCCTGCATAATGCTCATCATAGCCCATTACAACCTCGTAATCCACAAAAACGCCCTGTTCCTCCAGGTGGTAGTGCGAATTAAAGTTGTAGCTTGGATAATTATCCACAGACAAAATAACTCCCGCATTACGGCAAGCAATGGAAAGCTCACGGATAAATTCAATGTAATCCTCTCCGTTCTCCTCCGGAATCAGCTCAAAATCCACATTGATTCCTTCAAACCCGCACGAAGATGCTTCCTGCAGAAGCTGGCTTATCAGATTGGTCCTGGCATCGAGCGTTGTCAGAAACGTGTGATTGTCCGTCAGGGAGCTCGAATTGATATTATCCACAACCGCCCATACCTGGCATCCCAGATTGTGCGCCTGATTTACATAATCCGCTGTTCCCGCCTTTTCCATGTTCCCGTCATTGTCGCTCACCCAGTACCAGGTCGGTGCCACTACATTTACACTCTTGGTCTGTGACATATAGGACGTCAGCGTAGAATTGCCCTGCGTCCCCCATACATTATGGAAGGCCATATTTATTTTGCCGTCTACAGTAATATGCGTAAATTCCGGTTCCGTATAGTCCGATGCCAGTGTATATTCTGTCGACTGGATGTCTGTAAGGCGGCGATTTTCCACATAGCCGATCACGGAATCCTCGCTCTTAACCTTGGACCAGTTCTCCATCTGCTCCAGAACAGTGACCGTCGCCCCCTTCTCGAGCTGCTCCTCTATAGGACTTTTGATTCCTCCGGAGGTGCGAATCTGCGTTTTTCTCGCAATGGTTGCTACCGTCTTGGTCCCGCCCTCCGTATCAATCTGCAGCCGATGAGGATTTTCAAAGACCGTCATGTCAAACCCGGTATACTCCTTCACAAAATCCAGTGCCAGATAAATAACCCCGTCCACATTGCGGGCAGGTATGTAGGAATACGTCTGCGAGCTTCCATCGTCTGCCTGTACCTCCTGGCTTCCGATGACCGTTTTAAGCTTCGTCGCCGGCAGACAATACAGGATCATTCCCGTCGTATCCGATGCATTCTGCACGCCGTAGTAAAATCGGCTGTTCAATCCGGATTTCACATCATCCAGAGCCATGTAATCCACGCCGTCAATCCGCCTTGCACGGATTTCAGATAACGTATCCCCCCATATAATCGGGACATCTCCCTCGTCTTGTATGCCAAACTGTTCCGCAAGGTCAGCCGTTTCCCTGGAATAAGAGTATCGATCCAGAAATAGCTTGGCCCCAAACGCAATTACCAGGACCAGGATCATGAGAACGACTGCCGCAATGGGAGAAGCACCTTTTTTCTTTTTCTTCTTCCTTGCGTTCGGCCGCCCGGCACCTCCGGATGATGCATTCCTTCCCGATCCTGCAGATCGGCTTTTCCGGTTTCCGGCGGATGACCTTCCTCTCTTTCTGCCGTTCTTCCCTTTGGGCGAGTGTCTCGTCTCATAGATCACATTCTCGTCATACAGACCTTCACCCTGTTCATAATAGGCCTCGTAGTCACCTGCATACCTCTCCTGCGGATATGTGTCGAATTCTCTGTCCATATCCCCCCAAGCTTCCTCTTCGTAATATTCATTTCCACCGCCGTAGCCGTAGTATTCATCTTCGTAATCCGGAAAATCGTCGTATCTGGATGCCATTCCTCTCTCCGATTGAAATATAAGCTGGATGCGTGTTTCAGTAACGCAAGCATTATACCAAACTTCCCTGTTTCCTGCCTCTGTACTTTTATGCATGCAAAAATGGCATGACAGCGCGCCATTTCCCGCAGCACACTTTAAGACGGGGCCCCAAAATGTATTCTTTACTGCACCGAAATTAAGCCAAGGACGCTGTCATACCTTCTTTGCCGGCCTTGCAGCCGCAATGAGATGACATTAGAAAATAGTATGTGAATTGTGTTTAACAAAAGGCCATTTGCAGCTTTTTGCCGAAATTCGACAACCAGAAGGTGTTCTTTTCCGCAGGAACTCATTCCTCCCAAATGCCGTAGCCTTACCGAAAATGATCCGACCGCATCTCCTTGCCGCCGCATCGTGCATTCATTCGTCCGCTGGGTTGGCAGCTCCCCCGCGGTGCACAATATCCTTCACTGCCGAACAAAATGATTTGTAATTGTGATTTACTTTTGAGCAGTTGATCTTCGTAAATGATCTTTCTGTATCCGGAAAAACGTTGTGTCAGAGAATCTACCTTAAACTTCAAAAGACAAATGGAAACCTTTGAAATGATGTCATAGTGTAATACGCAGATAGGATGTTCGACAGAGAACCGTTCTCATCGCCTCCTTTACGATGCCTTAACTATCCGATCCTCTCGGTTTCCTCATGGTATCGAACGATTTCGTTAATTGCAAGCATGTTTGTTGTATATTTTCACACAGACAGATATTTTCGTGATCATTCACAAGTTTTCTAAACTTTTTATAATCACATTGACTACAAACTCCACCAGTAGATAAACTAAACCATATAATTCACTTTCCTCTGCTGGCAGGCAGAGAAAAGCGGGATTGATCTTGTTTCATTCCCGCTCTGAACACCCAAAATATCCGGAGGTTACCCTCTTGAAAATTGAAAGAATAAATGAAAACCAGGTTCGGTTCACACTTACAAAAGAGGATCTTGATTCTCGTCAAATGCGTTTGAGCGAGCTCGCATACGGTACAGAAAAAGCGAAGGCCCTTTTTCGCGAGATGCTGCAGCAGGCCTACCGTCTGGTAGGCTTTGAAAGTGACAATTCTCCGTTGATGATTGAGGCAGTTCCGTTGAAGGACGGCAGCATTATCCTGGTGGTTACCAAGGTCCATGACCCAGAGGAGCTCGATCCGCGGTTCTCTAATTTTGCCCCTTCCATTCGGCAAAAAGAGCATGGTGCAAGCGCTTTCGAGCAGCTTCTCCAGTCTCTGACAGAGCATGCTGCATCCGGTTCATCCGGTCAGGATGGTGACCGTCTCAGTGCATCTCGTGATCCTCGGGAGGCACTGAGACGGTTTCAGGAATACGCTGCCTGCCATCGGCTATACTCCTTCCCCAGCATGGATCAGGTTTTGCAGGCAGCCGGCCGGATGCAGGCGGCTTATTCCGGAGAAAGTGCCCTCTACAAGGAAGATGCCTCGTACCTTCTGTTTCTGACAATGAAGGACACCCAGGAGGTCGCATCGCAGGGCCGCGTTCTGGCATCCATATCTGAATTCGGTGCCCTGCAGCCGGCATCCTATGCAAGAGAACAGTATCTTGAGGAACACGGAACGCTTTTGATTGCAGATCACGCCGTAGAAAAGCTCTCCGGAATTGCCCGCAAAACTGCATCTGCCGATTAAAAGATCCCGGATTCCCAAATTCCAAAACTCCTTGCAGGAGCGCAAAGTGCGGAGCAATTCGCGTGTCATGGGGCAAAAGGTATTTTGCCCCGGCATCATTTCATCATATGTAACAAATGCATTCTGTATTTTATGTTAAACGTTTCTAATTTTCATTAGTCGTGCTTAACTCGCATTAGGCAAATGTATCAAAGATTTAACTTCTGCGCCTCGTCGAATCGTTGCATTCTCACAAACCGAATGGTAGACTTCTAACCGATAGATCAGCATCACGGTAGGGCAAAGTGTGCCCTGCTTTTGGGACGGTTCAGGCAGAATGGCTTGTTGATGTATTCCTGTTCGAACTGTTTCGGGGTGCGCAAATATACAGGAGGAAACCAAAATGGCAAGAAAGTACTTAACCATGGATGGTAACGAGGCTGCCGCACACGCCGCCTATGCGTATACGGAAGTTGCTACCATCTACCCCATCACACCGTCATCCGTCATGCCTGAGCACGTTGACGAGTGGGCAACTGCCGGACGCAAGAACATCTTTGGTGACATTGTACATGTAACCGAGATGCAGTCTGAGGCAGGTGCCGCAGGTGCAACCCACGGTTCCATCGTAGCCGGTGCAATGACCTCTACCTTCACCGCTTCCCAGGGACTGCTTCTGATGATCCCGAACATCTACAAGGTAGCAGGCGAGGGACTTCCGGCGGTATTCAATGTATCCGCACGCTGCGTAGCTTCTCACGCACTGAACATTTTCGGCGATCATTCTGACGTTTATGCATGTCGTCAGACCGGTGCGGCTATGCTCTGCGAGAGCTCTGTACAGGAGGTTATGGATCTGACTCCTGTTGCTTATTGCGCAGCTGTAGACGGTAAGCTTCCTTTCATCAACTTCTTCGACGGATTCCGTACCTCTCACGAGATTCAGAAGATTCAGGTTTGGGATTATGACGATCTCAAGGATATGATCGATCTGGATAAGGTGCAGGAGTTCCGCAACAATGCTCTGAATCCGAACCATCCTCGTCAGATGGGTTCTGCACAGAACCCTGACATCTTCTTCACAACTCGCGAGGCATGCAACACCACCTATGATGAGATGCCCGGCGTTGTTCAGAAGTACATGGACAAGGTAAACGAGAAGCTTGGCACAGATTACAAGCTCTTCAACTACTATGGCGCCGCAGATGCAGAGCAGATTATCATCGCAATGGGCTCTGTTAATGAGACCATCGAGGAGACCGTTGACTACCTGAATGGACAGGGAATGAAGGTTGGTCTTGTAAAGGTTCGCCTGTACAGACCTTTCTGCGCAGAGGCTCTGATCAACGCAATTCCGGATACTGTTAAGAAGATTTCTGTTCTCGACCGCACCAAGGAGCCCGGCTCCATCGGCGAGCCTCTGTACCTGGATGTTGTTGCAGCTCTGAAGGGATCCAAGTTTGATCAGGTTCCGGTCTACACCGGCAGATATGGTCTTGGCTCTAAGGACACAACTCCCGCACAGATCATTGCCGTTTACAACAATGAGGATAAGAAGCGTTTCACCATCGGCATTGATGATGATGTTACACACCTTTCCCTTCCTACCGGCAAGGAGATCGTAACCACTCCCGAGGGAACCGTTTGCTGCAAGTTCTGGGGACTGGGTGCTGACGGTACCGTAGGCGCCAACAAGAACTCCATTAAGATCATCGGCGACAATACAGACATGTATGCACAGGCCTACTTCGATTATGACTCCAAGAAGTCCGGCGGCGTAACCATGTCTCACCTTCGTTTCGGTAAGAAGGCCATTAAGTCCACTTACCTGATTCATCAGGCGAACTTTGTTGCATGTCATAACCCGGCATATATGCGCAAGTTCAACATGGTTCAGGAGCTGGTAGACGGTGGTTCCTTCCTTCTGAACTGCTCCTGGAGCGATGAGGATCTGGAGAAGCACATCCCCGGACAGGTTAAGAAGTTCATCCACGATCACAAGATTAACTTCTATACCATCGACGGTGTAAAGCTCGGAATTGAAACCGGCATGGGACCGACTCGCATCAATACCATCCTTCAGTCCGCTTTCTTCACCATCACCAAGATTATTCCTGAGGATCATGCTGTACAGCTGATGAAGGATGCCGCTCAGAAGACATACGGCCGTAAGGGTCAGGATGTCGTTGAGAAGAACTGGGCTGCTATCGATGCCGGCGCCAAGAACTGGCACAAGGTAGAAATTCCGGAGAGCTGGGGCAATGCTGAGGACGAGGGCCTTGATTTCAAGAAGGTGACCAGTGACCGCAAGGATGTTGAGGCATTCGTCAACAACATTCAGCTGGCTGTATCTGCTCAGGAAGGCAATAACCTGAAGGTTTCCGACGTACTTCCTTACGTAGACGGTTCCACTCCTTCCGGTGCAGCAGCATTTGAGAAGCGCGGCATCGCTGTAAATGTTCCTGTATGGAACGCAGAGAGCTGCATCGAATGCACATTCTGCTCTTATGTATGCCCGCACGCAGCAATCCGTCCGATCGCTATGACAGAGGAAGAGGCTGCAAAGGCTCCCGCAGGCACGGTTGTGAAGGATCTCACCGGTATGCCTGGCTACAAGTTCGCCATCGTTGTTTCCAGCCTTGACTGCACAGGCTGCGGTTCGTGCGCAAATGTATGTCCTGGCAACATGAAGGCTGCTACACTCACCATGACAAGACTGGATGAGGCACAGGCACTTCCGAACCAGCAGGATGCATTCAACTACGCAGTAACGCTTCCGATCAAGGATGACGTTGTTGAAAAGTTCAAGGAGACAACTGTAAAGGGTTCTCAGTTCAAGCAGCCTCTGCTGGAGTTCTCCGGCGCATGCGCTGGCTGTGGTGAGACGCCTTACATTAAGCTCATCACACAGCTGTTCGGCGACAGAATGTATATTGCAAATGCAACCGGATGCACATCCATCTGGGGCAACTCTTCACCTTCCACTCCTTACACGGTGAATGCAAAGGGTCACGGTCCTGCATGGTCCAACTCTCTGTTCGAAGATGCCGCAGAGTTTGGCTATGGTATGCTGCTTGCTAATAATGCTATCCGTGCACAGCTCAAGGAGAAGGTTGCCGCATGGGGCGGTGAAGGAAGCCAGGAGTATTTGGATACCTTTACTAAGGGTGCCGAGAACGGCACTGCTACCGACAAGCTGATCGCAGCTCTTGAGGCAGATGGCTCCGATGCTGCAAAGGATATCCTCAGAGAGAAGGATTACCTCGCTAAGAAGTCTCAGTGGATCTTCGGCGGCGACGGCTGGGCATTTGATATCGGCTACGGCGGAGTGGACCACGTACTTGCTTCCGGCAAGGATATCAACATCTTTGTTGTAAATACCGAGGTATACTCCAACACCGGCGGACAGTCCTCCAAGGCTACCCCCGAGGGCGCAGTTGCTCAGTTCGCAGCAGCCGGTAAGGAAACCGTTCAGAAGGATCTTGCTGCTATGGCAATGAGCTACGGCTATGTATACGTTGCTCAGATTTCCATGGGTGCTGACAGAAATCAGTGCATCAAGGCAATCGCCGAGGCAGAGGCATATCCGGGACCGTCTCTTGTGATCGCTTATGCACCCTGCATCAACCACGGTATCCGCAAGGGCATGAACAAGGCGCAGGACGAGGAGAAGCTTGCTGTCGAGACTGGTTACTACAACCTGTTCCGTTTCAACCCTGCAGGCGGCGACAAGAAGTTCACTCTGGACTCCAAGCCTGCTACCAAGGAATACAGCGAATTCCTCAGCGGTGAGGTTCGCTACACCTCCCTGCAGCGGAAGAACCCGGAGAGAGCAGCAAAGCTCTTCGCCGAGGCAGAGGCACATGCAAAGGCTCACTATGCATACCTTGAGAAGCTGGGTGCCCTTTACAACAACTGAATCTAAGCCATAATAAACTTAGCATTGTCTAACAAAGACAGTGAGTTGTAAGATGAAAACGATCAAAGGACAGGCATCCTTGGATGTCTGTCCTTTCTTCAAAAAGTCGTATGAAGCATGATTTCATGCATATATTTAAGGAGGATAAAACTATGGCACGTGTTATTGGAGATGCTTGCATCAGCTGCGGTTCCTGCGCTGCTCAGTGTCCTGTACAGGCAATTGCTGAGGGCGATGCACACTATGAGATCAATGCAGATTCCTGCATCGATTGCGGAGCTTGCGAGGCACAGTGTCCTGTAGGTGCAATTTCTGAAGGCTGAGTCCATTTCAGAAGCACACAGACATTGGAATATGTATCTGTTCAGCACCTGCCATATTTCAACGTGAATTGACTGCTTGCAGGCAAATTCACGATTGAAATTGGCAGGCGGCCAAGGCGCGAAGCGCCTCTGGCCGGCCACATCGAGGATTTGCGAATGCAAATTCGAGATGGGTGCTGACTAGTTACAAAAATATAACAAAAGGAGCTGACATCTATGGATGTCAGCTCCTTTTACATATTTTTACATATATCTTCCGCAGTCATTATCATTCAGATGCTGCAGCGTTTTCAGCAGCCCATGTATCATAGTCAACTGCTCGGATGGACGGAACGCCATAGTACGTCTCGTAGAAAACATTGATCCAGTATCCCGGATCCTCTGTCATTTCCATCTTCTCAATTGCAGAATAGGAATTGTAAAATTCCGTATGAACAAGCGGCACGGTAATATCCTCTGCTCCCTCTGCAGCCTGCTCCTGAATATAGGAAATCCGTCTCGTCTCATCTCTCCAGATCCTGGCAAGATTCGTTCCATCTTCTACATATACAAAGAAAAACTCCAGTATAAGAACTGCCAGAAGACTGTACCCGGCTCCTTTAAGAAGATATCCTTCATGCTCTCCCTTCATGACCTCACGGACCCCAACCGCAAGAGCAATCAGTAGGAACAAGCCCGCGCCAAAAAAGGCTCTTGCCTGTGTCTGAGAGGTCGCTGCGAGCGCATATGATGTAGCCAAAAACAGCATGCCATATAGAGCCATTTTGGCCGCTGCTCGGCGGTTTTTCTGCAGGAGCAGCATTATAGCGCACACCAGAAAAACTGCCAGTAAAAGGCCGAAATACTCGTGTATGGTAAGTGTGATCTTCTGAATCCTTGCAAGCATCCCAAGGAAGCCGGAGTAGTTCTCATCCTCTGTATGATATGCAGCACGGATTCTGGCCCCCGGCGAGAGAACCATAACGGCAAGTCCCACTGCGTTGCCTGCAATTCCGGCATAATACGCTGCCGAGATCTTCTGTTTTCTTTTTTTCTGTACAAAGAGGAGCACAAGAAGATTCAAAAGGCATCCCCCCGATGTATTTTCGTTGCACCATCCGGCAAGAAGTCCAAAGAAAAAAAGTCCCACTGCTGCCACAATTCTATAGGACGTACTACGTTTTAGATCAGCTGCAGCATGCTCCAGTTCGTTTCTCTGGAGATTCATAAATCCGAGAATAAATACAGCTCCCCACAGGTAATTGCAGGCTCCATCCTCCCATAAAATGGTCTCTGAAAAATCCACCGCATATAGCCACAGCCCCATTTGCAGAAGAAGCAGGGTAAAGACATCAAAGCGCTTCTTTGGCCTCACCAATCGGTACATCAGAATGGAAAGGACGACAAACGCCAGACTGTTTGCAATTTTGAACACTGGCCCCGGCAAATACAGGAAAATGCGCAGTAAAAGATGGACAACGCTCCTCCCGTTCCAGTTCATATACTGGTGATATTCCTGGCAAACCAGATCCCATACCCCCGTCGCTTTCCTGACCTCCATCGCGTACGAATAATCGTCGGACAGCATCGGTGTGAGCAAATTGAAAATCAGAACTGCTATAAAAGACAAAAGCAGGATCAGGAGAAACATACATTTCTCCTGATCCTGTCTGTTTCCAGGGTGCACGGACATACCATTCTTTTCTGTAGCTTTATTTGAACTTTCCGTCATTCTATTACCCATTCTGTGCCGCTGCAGCTCCAGCCAAATTAGCAAATTTTGTAAGCTCCGGCAGCCATTTCAGCTGCACTGTTCCAATCGGACCGTTTCTTTGCTTGGCAATGATTATTTCAGCAATTCCCTTGTCCGGTGAATCCTCGTGATAATATTCATCTCTGTAAATAAACATCACAATGTCCGCATCCTGCTCAATAGCTCCAGACTCACGAAGGTCGGAGAGCATCGGCCGTTTATCCGTCCGGGACTCTACAGCACGAGAAAGCTGAGAAAGCGCAATTACAGGAACATTCAATTCCCGGGCCAATGCCTTCAGGGACCGGGAAATCTCTGAAATTTCCTGCTGTCTGGATTCTGAACTCTTGCCGCCGCTTCCGCTCATCAGCTGCAGATAGTCGATGATAATCAGATCGAGTCCTTGATCCATCTTGAACTTCATGCATTTCGACCGCATGGCTCCTACCGTAATCGCCGGAGTATCATCGATCATGAGCGCTGATTCGCCGATCGTCTCTGCACCTTCAATCAGATCCGACCATTCCCCCTCCGAAAGATCACCCGTTCGTATTTTCTGTGCATCCACATGGCTTTCCAGTGAGAACATACGGTTGATCAGCTGCTCCTTGGACATTTCCAACGAAAAGATAGCCACGCGTTTTTTCTGACGGACACCGCAGTTCTCCGCAATGTTCAGCACAAAGGCTGTTTTGCCCATGGATGGTCTCGCAGCCAAAAGAATCAGATCCGCCGGCTGAAGACCGGCTGTCTTATTATCAAGGTCAGTAAATCCAGTCGGAATTCCCGTGACATTGCCATTGATCTTCGAAGCCATGACAATCTTGCGCATTGCATTCGAAACAATCTGCCGGATATCCTGATATTCCGATCCACGTTTGCCCTGTGACAGATGGAAAATAGATTCTTCCGCCTTCGTCATGATTTCCTGAGCGCCGCCCGCCCCCATATAGGCATCGTTAGCAACCTCTTCACAAACGCGGATGGTTTGACGCATCAGGGACTTCTCGGCCACAATGCGGGCATAGCTCACGACGTTTGCCGACGTAGGGACCTGCGCAATCAGCGTACCCAGCGTCCTGGCATCATACATCTCCGGCGGAAGATTTTTTTCCTTGAGCTTTTCCTGCAGAGTAACCGGATCCACCGCAAGTCCGCTCTGTTCCAGCTCCAGGATCGATTCATACATAATCCCATACTGTCTGGAATAAAAATCATCCTTTGTCAGGATCTCCATGACACTTCCAATGGCCTGTTGGTCCATCAGCATGGCACCGATGACCGACATTTCCGCCTCAAGATTATGGGGCATTACCCGTTTTACAGCATCTTCCTGCGGCATGTCATGCTTCCTTCACCTTCACATGAAGCTTTCCCGTCACCTCCGGATGGAGTTTAATGGGAACATCATGCATTCCAAAAGACTTAATAGGCTCCTCAAGAACAATCTTTTTCTTGTCCAGAGAAAGACCATGCTGCCGTGATGCCTGCTCTGCGATTTCCTTGGAAGCGACCGAGCCAAAAACCTTTCCGTTTTCTCCCGCTTTCATAGACACCTCGATTGTCAGCCCATCCAGCTTCACGGCCAGTTCTTTTGCCTGCGCCAAACGCTCTGCTGCCAGCTTATCCTCGTGCTGCTTCTGAAGCTTGAGTTCGTTTTTATTTTTTTCTGTAGCCTCAACCCCAACGTGCTTGGGAAGGACGAAGTTTCTCGCATATCCGTCGCTGACATTCACAATCTCGCCCTTTTTACCCAGGGACTTTACATCCTCCAGCAAAATAACCTTCATCTTATGAATCTCCTTTCTTTACAACTCTCCATCGTCCATCATCGAATCGATCGTATGCTTGAGCAGGTCTTCTGCCTCTTCTGTCGATTTATTTTCAAGCTGTGCTCCGGCAATATTCATATGACCGCCGCCGCCCATGCGTTCCATGATAATCTGCACATTTACTTCATCAATAGACCTGGCACTGACAAAGATTTTCCCCTGATAGGGCGTCAGAACGAAGCTTGCCTTGATTCCCTTGATATCCAAAAGCTCATTGGCAGCCTGTGCTCCCACTACGGTAGGACTTTCCAGTCCCTGACTCTGACACGTTGAAATAGCGAATTCCTCGCGGTAAATCTCTGCCTGGGAGACCGCATCCGCTTTTGTTTTATACTCCACAGCATTTTCCCGGAAGAGCTTTCGGACACGCGTCACATCCGTACCGTTTCTGCGCAGGAAGGCCGCCGCCTCAAAGGTGCGTACGCCCGTCTTACTCTGAAAATTATTGGTATCCATAACCATTCCGGCATAGAGGGCATCCGCTTCCTCCTGACTGAGGCGCAAATTGTCGTCTACATACTGCAGAACCTCTGATACCATCTCACAGGCACTGGAAGCGTACGCCTCTACATAGGAAAGCGTCGCATTCTCAATAAACTCACTTCCTCTGCGATGATGATCGAGAACAATGATTGACTTGCACATCCGAAGAAGCTCCGGACATTCTGTGATGCTCGGCCGGTTCACGTCCACCACAACAAGTGCCGAGTCATCTGTTACACGCTGAATGGCCTGATCACTCGAGAGGAATAAATCCTCCGGATAATCCGGATTCTTGCCGAACAGATCAACAATGGGTCTTAGGGATGTGGACACCTGGTTCAGCACGATGTGTGCCTCTTTACCCAGCGTCCTGCAGATCCTATAGATGCCGATGCCTGCGCCGACACAGTCAATATCTCCCAGCCGGTGCCCCATAATGAAGACCTTATCCCGCGTGGAAATAATTTCCTTCAGTGCCTCTGCCTTCACCCTCGCCTTTACGCGCGTTGTTTTCTCAATCTGCTGCGTTTTACCGCCATAATAGACAATGTTGCCCGGCATCTTTACAACTGCCTGATCGCCGCCGCGGCCAAGTGCCAAATCGATTGCATTCCGTGCGAACTCATAGTTCTGCGCATAGCTTAGGCCATCCATTCCGAAGCCAATGCTGAGCGTCATCGCCATTTCATTGCCGATATTAACAGTCTTAGCCTCTGACAGAAGCGAAAAATGTGCTTCCTGCAGGAGAATCAGTGCTCTCTTGCGAAGGACAATCAGATACCGGTCCTTTTCCACCTTGCTGCAGATACCGTCTACAGATGCAATATACTTATTCACCTGTCGATCAATCAGCGCCACAAGAATGGACTTGCGGACATCCTCCAGACTTTCCAGCGCCTCGTCGTAGTTATCAATATAAATAAAACCAACTACCACGCTCTGGTCATCCACTTCCTGGATAGCCAGCCGCTCTGCCGTTTCATCAAAGAAATATACAGCAATCAGGGCACTTCCATACCCACTGTCTTCAATGATATCCGAATCCTGCACCAGCGAATCCAGCGGTATTCGCTTCATTTCTACGCGGAAGCTGCTGCCTTCAAATTCGATTTTAAGGCTGATGCCGTCGTCTCCGGTCGGAAGTGTATCCTTTGTCAAGGACGGGAACAGGGAGCTGATTTGTTTCCGAACGGTTTTGTCCTGATGAACTACCCTGTCAAATTCGTAATCAGTCCAGACAATTCTTCCTGTATCATCTAGGATACAGTATGGAATCTCCAGATTCTTCAAGAGGCGCTTCTGTACCTGCCCGTATTCTGTGGCAAAGCTCACCATTTCATTAAGAATCAGTGCCCTGCTGTGCATGCGCATCGCCACAACCACAATCACGTATGCGACTGTGAACACCATCAGCACCAGTCCGGACGGCCAGTCCATAAACAGAATCAGAATATTAACCAGAACCAGAAAAAAGCCCAGGCGAATCGGTGTTTCAAAGTAGCCCGATATTCTATTTTTAAACTTAATCTGATTCCCCATCGCTCCCTACCTCACAAAACGCTCCTCGCCAACGGACGCATAGCTGGATTATAACACAGACAGAGAAAAGAAAAGCCCCTGTCCTAAAGGACAGGGGCCAAATTCGCCTCAATGCCGGTAATTACTTCTCAACATAAGGGAGAATTGCAAGGTGACGAGCTCTCTTGATTGCGCCTGTCAGCTCGCGCTGATGTGTTGCGCAGGTGCCGGTAATTCTTCTGGGAAGGATCTTGCCGCCCTCCGAGATATACTTACGCAGCTTTGCTGCATCCTTGTAATCAATGGTATTATCTTTTCCGCAGAAAACGCAAACCTTTTTCTTTCTATGGAAGGTTCCTCTGCGCTTAAAAGGCTTGCTGCCTGCCGTCTTTGTGAAAGCCATAATATCCTCCAATCTCACCGGACAAGTGCCGGATCCTCATTGCCGCCTCGGCGCGTTCGAATGGATTTCGTTTATTCGTTCTAGTTGAACGGAAGCTCCTCATCAATGCCGTCCGGAATGTTCATAAATCCATCAATGGCACTGGCTGTGGATGCACTGCTCATTCCCGCAGATGCTGCAGGAGCCGGCGCTCCTGCGCCTGCATACCCGCTGTAATCCGGAGCCGCGCCCTGGGCATTCCTGCTCTCCGCAAACTCCTGATCCTCAACCACAACATCTGTAGTATAAACCTTTGTACCGTCCTGTTTGGTATAGCTGCCCGTCTGAATACGGCCAGACACGCAGATCTTGGTTCCCTTGTGCAGGTACTTCTCTGCGAATTCGCCGGATTTGCCAAACGCTACGCAGGAAATAAAATCTGCTGTCTGCTGGTCACCCTGATTGCTACGGCCGCGTCTGCGGTCGACTGCGAGGGTATACCTGGCAATTGCCATAGCCTGATCCCCCTGTGAATATCTCACATCAGGGTCTCTCGTTAAACGTCCCATTAGAACAACTCGGTTCATATTGCCTCTGCTTTCTGTTAAGCTTCGTTCTGTTTAACGCACAGATATCTGATGACATTGTCCATAATGCGCATACGCTGCTCGATCTCTGTGATAACGGAACCATCGGCATCGAAATGAATGAAGCTGTAGCAGCCCTCGTTCATCTTCTGGATCTCATAAGCCAGTTTCTTCTTGCCCCAGTCATCAACACCAGTAATGGTGCCTCCAACCTTCTCGACAAGTGCCTTGCAGTTATCGATAACTGCAGTTCTCGCCTCATCATCAATCTGCGCATTCACAACAACGGCTAACTCGTATTTGCTCATGTGCTGTACCTCCTTCTGGTCTCCGGCTCTTACCCCTCGGTAAGAACAAGGATTGATAATAGCTGCTGCCGCGTCTGCAGCAAGGCAGACTGCGGGTGTGGATGAATTCCCACGGACGCTTATCATACCACAGAATCGTTTTAAACTTCAAGAGGTTTTTATCCGATTAAACACTTCTCCGATGGGAGCACTAATCACCAGATCTGCCTGTGCATCCCTTGCTGTTGCGCTTTTATTGATCAGAACGAGTTTATTTCCCCGGTAATAATCAATTAGTCCGGCAGCCGGGTACACCACCAGGCTGGTACCTCCGATGATCAGGACATCCGCCTCCGCTATAGCAGACGCTGCACGCTGCAGCGTCTCCATATTCAATCCTTCCTCATAAAGCACTACGTCCGGCTTCACACGGCCGCCGCACTTTTTGCAGCGCGGAACCATCTTGCCGGCCCGAAGGCTTTGTTCCACCTCGTCCGCAGTATGAAAGCATCCACAGTCCTCACAGAAATTGCGCAAGATACTTCCATGGAGCTCCAACACATTCTTGCTGCCGGCCGCCTGATGCAGACCATCGATATTCTGCGTAATCACAGCGTGCAGTCTTCCTTCATCTTCCCACTGTGCAAGTTTCCGATGTGCCACGTTTGGCCTGGCATTTCCGGCAGGAACCAATATTTTATCCAGATAGAACCGAAAGAACTCTTCCGGCCGGTCACGGTAAAACGTGTGGCTCAAAATCGTTTCCGGAGGATACAAATATTTCTGGTTATAGAGCCCGTCCGTGCTTCGGAAATCCGGTATTCCGCTTTCGGTCGACACTCCGGCTCCGCCGAAAAACACAACATTCCGCGATCCCTGGATCAGATCATTCAACACGCGAATTTTATCATTTTCTTCCATGATGGCCCCCCTTTTGTGTCCGTGATGTGAGCAGACACGCACTTTTCCTGGAATCATGTCTGTATCGAAGCTTTATAACTTGCCCCTGATACCATTATTGTCACGTGCTTCAGTCGGTGCTCACCATCACGATTCCATAATAAACAAGCACTACTCCCACAATCACCATCAATAGCTTCACAGCCGAGATGGGATGGCAGATGAGAATGATACCAACCGCCAGCGTAACCCCTCCGCCGATCAGCTGCATGGTCGCATTAACACCGGCCCTCTTGTCTGCAAGGACACGAATCAGAAGTGCCGCTCCGGCCCCGGCAACCGCAATCCCTGCAAGGATCGGAAGAACAGAAATCAAAAGCCCCGGGTGTGACAAAAACACAAGACCCGCCACTGCACACAATGCGCCGCTTGCTGTGTCCATCGGTGATTTCGTCCCCCTAAGGCCTGCAATAATGCTGACCGCGCCGGCAATCAGCAGGCACCATCCGATCAGGCGGCAAAAAGAGTACAGCGTACTCCCGGGAAACAATACCAGCGCAGCGCCGGCAATCAGCATCAGTACTCCTGTCCGCTTTCGATGTCTCATGTCTCACCTCCGTGTTTGCCATCACCCTGTCTTTTCTGCGGCCAAAGCTCCAAATGGTTTTCGTGATATTCGTTCAGGTAATCCACCACCTGCTGCAGTCCCTCTTCTGTAACCGGGAAGTCCGCCGCCGCTTTCGACTGCTCCGGCGCCGACCGATAGCCTTCCGGCTCCGGCCAGACAATCACCCGAAGCGTTGCCTCTCCCCGCTTCTCCGCTGGCGTGTAATGAACATTCTCAAGAGGTTCTCTGGCAACCCGAAACCGCATCCCTTGATAGCTTCCGTAATAGGCTTCTCCATATTCATAATGCGTAAGAGAAAATAAATCCTTTATCGAAATCGCCATCACCTTGCCCCTTTTAAATTCCCAGCCAGATTTACATTTCAGCGCACATCTCGTTTTTCCTGCGGAAAGCCTCGATGCGGCTGGCCAGAGGCGCTTCGCGCCTTGACCGCCTGCCGATTTCAATCATGAATTTGTCCGCAAGCGGCCAATTCATGTTGAAACCAGCAGGTGCTGAACAGATTTACATATTTGTTCTTCGAAGGCGCGGCTCATACCCTGCCTTCGTAAGAGCAGTAACAATCTGTTCTTTGTGCTCCGTGCCAAATGCCTCCATGGTGATTTTCAGCTCCACCGCTGCACTGCGGTTGATCGACACGAATTGGTTGTGCTCCAGCTTGATCACGTTTCCGTTTTCCTTAGCAACAATACCTGCCACCTTCATCAGTTCTCCCGGCTTATCCGGCAGGAGAACCGAAACCGTAAAGATTCGATTGCGCAGCAAAAGTCCCTGCTGAACCACCGAGCTCATAGTTATAACATCCATATTGCCGCCCGACAGAACACATGCCACCTTTTTGCCCCTGCAGTCCACATGATGCAGCGCAGCGACCGTCAGCATGCCGGAGTTCTCCACCACCATCTTATGGTTCTCCACCATATCCAGGAATGTTTCCACAAGCTCCTCATCCGACACGGTTACAACGTCATCCAGATTCTTCTGCAGATACGGGAAAATAAGGTTCCCCGGCGTCTTTACAGCTGTTCCATCTGCAATTGTATTGACCGCGGGAAGGGTTGTTACCTTTCCGTTCTTCAGGGATGCACTCAGGCACGCTGCCCCCTCCGGTTCCACACCAATAACCTGAATGCGGGGGTTCAGGAGCTTGGCTAGCGTTGACACGCCGGTTGCAAGTCCACCGCCACCCACAGGTACCAGAATCATATCCACCAGCGGCAGTTCTTTATAAATTTCCATGGCAATGGTTCCCTGTCCGGTTGCCACAGCAGGATCATCAAACGGATGAATAAATGTATAGCCCTTTTCCTCCGCAAGCTTTAGTGCATGCTCGCAGGCTTCGTCATAAACATCCCCATGCAGCACAACCTCCGCTCCAAGCGCCTTGGTGCGATTCACTTTAATCAGCGGAGTTGTTGTCGGCATAACGATGACCGCCCGGCAGCCATAGCATTTTGCCGCATAGGCCACTCCCTGCGCGTGGTTCCCTGCCGAGGCCGTGATCAGCCCCTTGCTGCGAGCCTCCTCCGAAAGAGTGCTGATTTTATAATAGGCACCGCGCACCTTATATGCGCCGGTTCGTTGCATATTTTCCGGCTTCAGGTATACCTTGGCGCCGGTCTGATCGCTGTAATAATCCGAAAAAATAAGGTCTGTGCCAAGTGTCACCCTTTGAACAATCTCACACGCCTTTTCAAACGCGCCAATCGTCAGCTGCTGTACTTCTGCCATAGTTTTGTCTTCCTTTCAAGTCCTATCTTCCGCTAAAATTTCTATCATACTCTGTCGATGATACAAATTCATGACAGCTCTTTACCGCAATATCCTCCGGTGTTTCCCGGATACAGCGATCCAGCTCTGTAATCAGCTTTTCTGCCCTCGGCAGCGCCTGTTCAAAAAGCTCATCCAGCCGATCCTCCGCCTCCTGGCAAGCCGGATCCGGTTCTTTATTCATAATGTGCGGCTGGAAGGAATCATATTTCCCGACAAGTCGAAGAGCGCTGTAAAGAAAATTACGTTTCCCATCATGCGGGCACCGGAGGAGCCTTTGCAGGGCCACACAGGAGCGAAGCGCCGTTTCTACAACTGCAGGTGTCACCTCCGGATAAAAAGCAGCAATCACCTTCGCCGCTTCTGCAGATGGATGAAACTGCCGGGTAAGATTTTCCTCCACCGGATTCCTGCCTTCTCTTGCAATCAGCCGGCGATCATAATCCCCCTCCAGCTCGGCATGCGATGTTATCCCGGAAGCGTCCGTCTCATCAATAAAGCGGTGGCAGGCGCTATCCAGCGTATAATGGCAAAGCACGCCATACAGGTACGCTCTGGCCGCCTGCCGTTTCCGCCGATCCTCCGTGGTTTCATCAGGAAGTCGATAATACAGTTCCAGCGCACGCCCGAAAAACGCATGGCCAGATTTCTCGTGCATCCGATTTCCGTACCGTGGGATCTCCCCCCAGGACAACGGGTGATAAAAAAAGAAA
Source organism: Paludibacteraceae bacterium (assembly GCA_963629395.1). Classification (GTDB taxonomy): domain Bacteria; phylum Bacillota; class Clostridia; order Lachnospirales; family Lachnospiraceae; genus CAG-791. The sequence goes on from CAVGIV010000008.1 coordinate 49,333, forward strand.
ATATCCGGTCCCTGGAAGCCAATACTGAAAAGATCCTGATTCTGTTCCAGGTCCTTTTGCATCGAAAGTGGAAGACGCTTTTGCGTCTCATCCCCGAATTTCTGATGCGCATAAATCGATGGCATCTCCACCCTCCATCACCATTTGGCATTTCCTATTCAAAAATCCTGCAGCGATTTCGCTGCAGGATCCATTATAGTTCAAAATACCGACAGCATCCTATAAACATGCTGTTTTTTAAGGTTTTTACCCTTTTACCGCTTAGTCGCAGTACTTCTCCAGTGTCTTGCGAACAGCGCCTGTTCCGGCAATCAGCTCTGCAAAATAAGAGATAACCTTGTCTGCCAGTCCAACCTCTTCCAGGTCAACACCGAAGATCTGCTTGTTCTTCAGAAGCGGAAGAACCTTGCTGCTGATCTCCTCTTTTGTTACAGCCTCACCCAGTTTGAAGTCGGCAACGTACTTCTGTGCATCCTCCAGGAGCGGATCCGGAGACGGCTCGAAGCTCTCACCATTGTCGTTCACCGCCATCAGATAACGAAGCCATCCTGCCTGTACCAGCGGAATCATGTTCAGATCCGCTGCATTCAGCTCCGGATCAGCTACATAGGACTTAATAGTCTCGCCGTAACGAATAGCCAGCTTCTGCGAGGTATCGGTTGCAATTCTCTGCGGTGTATCCGGCATGAAAGGATTCGGAACGCGAACCTGAAGAACCGTGTCGATAAACTCTTTCGGATCAAGAACACCGGGATTTACAACCACAGGAAGTCCTTCCTTATAGCCCAGCGTGTTCACAAGGTTCACCAGCTCCTTGTCCTTCATCTCATCAGAGATCTTTGTGTAACCAAGGATGCAGCCATATACTGCAAGTGCAGTATGCAGCGGGTTAAGGCAGGTGGTAACCTTCATCCTCTCTACGTTGTTAACGGTATCACGATCCGTAAAGATTACGCCAACCTTCTCCAGTGCCGGTCTGCCGTTCGGGAACTTATCTTCAATAACAAGATACTCCGTCTCCTCTGCATTTACAAAAGGAGCAACCCAGGTTTTCTTCGACGTAACAACCGCATCCAGGTCCTCAAGACTATCCTTGCGGAGAAGTTCCTCTACAGATGCATCCGGTCTGGGAGTAATCTTATCAATCATAGACCAAGGGAAGGAAACCTTCGTCTCGTCGTTCAGATAAGCTTCAAAGCCTTCCTCTGCCAGTCCGTTTGCAATCCATGCCTTTGCAAAGGCGATAACTGCACCATAAAGCTTCTCTCCGTTGTGGGAGCAGTTATCTGTGGAAACCATGGCAATCGGCTTCTTGCCTGCCAGATAACGCGTGTAAAGGAGTGATACCACCTTTCCGATATAGCTCTGCGGCTTTGCCGGGCCCTCTGCGAAATCAGAGGTAACTGCCGGAAGCTGCTCGCCCTTTCCGTTTACCAGGCTGTAGCCCTTCTCGGTTACGGTAAAGGTGCACAGTTGCAGAGAATCCTTTGCAAAAATCTCCTTCAGTCTGGAGAACTCCTTCTCGTTGTCAGAATCCAGGATTGTAGACTCTCCGATGGATCCGATAACCGCCTTCTCTACCGATCCGTCTGCCTTCAGGGTAACCAGAACCGACAGATCATCATGCGGGCGATACTGCTTCTCTACGATTTCATAGTCAAAGCCCTCGCAAACCGTAATACCTGCTGTGGCAGCGCCGTCCTCCAGGAGTCTCTGTGCGAGATTTGCCTGAAATGCGCGGAAGATATTTCCTGCTCCGAAATGAACCCATACCGGATTCTCATGGGTCTGCGCGATCATCTGCTCGCGATCATACTGAGGAAGGTGATATCCCTTCTCCAGCCATTCCTGCTGATTCTTCAGTCCTTCTGTTGATAATTTCATTTCCGCCTCCATGCCGCCCCTGCGGCGTATAACACGTCACCCCATTCAAAGGGGCCGTTCTCTTTACGAATATCCGATGCTGCGGCGGATACTCCGCAGCATCGAGTCGCTTGCTGCTCAGCGTAAGCTTCCGCCTAGAAGTTAAGCGCGGCTTTCTGCCTTATCAATTGCTTCCCACAGTCCGCAGATGTAAGCTGCACCCAGAGCACGGTCATACAGACCATAGCCCGGCATAGCAACTTCATCCCAGATCATGCGTCCGTGATCCGGACGAATCGGGCCATCGAAATGAATGTCATGCAGTGCCTTAACGATCTCGTACATATCGAAGGTTCCGTCGGTCGACAGATGAGCCGCCTCCTCGAAGTTGGTCGGGGAGTTGAATTTCAGATTGCGAACATGTGCAAAGTGAATTCTGCCAGGCAGTGCACGAATGATGTCCGGAAGGTCATTCTCAAGGTTGGTTCCAAGGGATCCTGTGCAAAGGGTCACACCGTTGTGAACATCGTCCACCGCGTTCATCATGCGAAGAAGCTTTTCCTTGCTGGTAATGATGCGGGGAAGTCCGAATACGCTCCAGGCCGGATCATCCGGATGAATGGCCATCTTAATGTCGTACTTGTTGCAGACAGGCATGATTGCCTTGAGGAAATAAACAAGGTTCTCGAAGAGCTTTTCCTCGTCGATGTCCTTGTACATCTCGAACAGCTCCTTGATATGAGCCATTCTCTCCGGCTCCCAGCCAGGCATAACCGTACCGTTCATGCTGCCCTTGATGGAGTCGAACATGTCTGCAGGATCAATCGCATCTACTGCCTCCTGTGTATATGCCAAAACGGTGGATCCGTCCGGTCTTCTTCTTGCCAGCTCGGTTCTGGTCCAGTCAAAAACAGGCATGAAGTTGTAGCAGACCATATGAATGTCTTCCTTGCCAAGGTTCTCGAGACACTCGATATAGGTTGCGATGTCCTTATCGCGATCTGCACTGCCTGTCTTAATCGCATCCGATACGTTTACCGATTCAATACCGGAAATATGAAGTCCAGCTGCTTCAACCTCTTCCTTCAGCGCGTGAATTTCTTCCTGCGTCCAAAGATCGCCCGGCTGCTTGTCATAGAGCATTGTAATTACACCGGTTACATAAGCAGTCTGCCGAATCTGCTTGAGTGTAACTGTATCGTGCTTGGATCCGTACCAGCGCATTGTCATTTCCATTGTTGTAATCCCCTTTCTTTATGAACAGTGATAATGGCTTTCGCCCCTTTCTTAATCTTACTTTATTATTGCAGATATCTCCATAAAATCCATTGAGGGATTTGTTGCAGACATTGTAAAAGTTGCCATCGAGTGATACTCTGAGCAAAAAGGAGCTTCCGTATGAAGGGAAATCTGCGTTCCGCATTCAACAATCGTCAGTACATGCAGTCGAAGGATTTTGAGGTCTTCTACTACAGCGATCTCCACTTTCGGACGCTACCGGCACACACACACGATTATTATGAATTCTATCTTTTCCTGGAGGGCAATCTTGAGCTGGAGATTTCCGGTCACGCGCGGCCGCTGCACCCAGGCGACATGGTACTGGTTCCTCCCGGCGTTTCTCACCACGCGCTGATGCACGATTCCGATCGTCCTTATCGCCGTTTCGTTCTTTGGATCAGTCAGGACTATGCCGCGCGTCTTTTGCGCGAATCACCCGATTATGTTTTTCTCATGCAGCGCGCCGCCACCTCCGGCCGATGCTTCTATCATTTTCATCAGGCTGAATTTTCCTCCATCCAGGCCCGCATGCTGCGGCTTCTCGAGGAGCTTCATGCCGGTCGCTACGGCAAGGACGCTGCCGTTACATTGGCACTGAACGATCTTATTTTGTATATGAACCGAGTAATCTACGAGCGGGAGCACCCTCTCGTTTCCGGAACCGGCGACCTGATGCAGGATCTGACGCTGTATATCGACAGTCACCTGACAGAGGATCTCTCTCTCGAGGCCCTGGCTGCGCAGGTATGTCTGTCCAAATACTATCTTTCTCACTATTTCAAGGACTGCCTTGGCATCTCCATTCATCAGTACATCACAAAAAAACGGCTCCAGGGCTGCAGTGAAGCCATTGCAGCCGGAGCCGATATTACCCGAACCTTCAGCGATTACGGGTTTCATGATTATTCAAGTTTTTACCGTATGTTTCGAAAGGAGTACGGCATGTCCCCCAAGGAATATCAGGAGACATACCGTGTCAGAACAGAGCAAGCCGTCACTGAATCTCAATCTTCTTAGGCTCTTCCTTTTGTTCCACCTGCGGCTGCAGCTTCGGCACAACCAGTGTCAAAACGCCGTTCTCATACTTTGCCGAAATATCTTCCGGCTTTACCGTCTCTCCAACATAGAAGGATCTCTGGAAGGAAGCCTCCCGTCTCTCACGGCGAATATATTTGCCGGTCTTCTCATCCTTCTTGTCGTTGTTCTCCTTATGGCTGGCAGAAATGGTAAGATTGCCATCCTTCATGTCCACATGAATGTCTTCCTTCTGGAAGCCCGGAAGCTCCGCCTGCACCTTGTAATCCTTCTCCTCTTCGATTACATCGGTTTTCATAGCCTGTGTGCTCTCCAAGGTGTTGCCCCAGAAATCACGAAACATGTGATCTACCGGATCCCAGTTCGTCAGTCCCCAAAAGTCATCTCCACGATTATTGTTCCAAAGCATAGGCATCAACATAATTACTACCTCCTTTATATAAACTGTAAATTCATATGTCCTGTGTTCTGCATACTGTTTGTATGCTGCCTGTCTTTCGGGATTTCTTATCCCTTTGACAATTATTGTTATACTACTTATAGAACAAATAGTCAATGTAGAATTTATAAACAATCTATGAACTCTGTCCCTTTTTTTCTTCCCGATTTGACGCTACTATAGCCGTCGGAAAAGTGTTCCGAATCGTCAGATCAAACCAGGGGGAATACGCATTAAACAGCGTTGTCTAAGAGAGGTATATTTATATGGCAGAAGGGAAAATCAAAATCGGTTTGGTTGTAGAGGGCGGTGGTATGAAATGTGCCTACAGCGCAGCAGTACTGGATCGTTTTCTGGATGATGGGATTCAATTTGATTATGTGATCGGCGTATCTGCCGGAAGTGCCAACGCCGCCTCCTACCTCGGCGGGCAGCGCGGGCGTAACATCCGATTCTACACCGATCACATTCATGAGAAAAATTACTTTGGACCTGCCAGTCTCCTTAGGACCGGCGATTTGTTCGGGCTGGACTATATTTACAGTACGCTGACCAACAGTACCGGTGCAGACCCCCTGAACTGGCCCGGCGTACTTGCAAACCCGGCACAATACGAAATTGTCGCAACAAATGCACTGACCGGGCAGCCTCGTTATTTTGACAAAAGCGAGGTACAGCAGGATGATTACCAGATCATCAAGGCCAGCTGCGCCCTCCCTGCCGCCTGCCGCCCCCGCATAATTGACGGTATCCCTTATTACGACGGCGGCGTCTCTGATTCCATCCCGACCGGCCGTGCACTGTCCCAGGGGTGCGAGCGACTTGTAGTCATTCTGTCAAAGCCCCGGAACTACATTAAAAAGCCCGAAAGCTTCCGCGGCGTTTACTCCGTTCTATGCCACTCCTACCCTAAAATTATAGAGCTGCTCAACAAGCGGCATCTTAGCTATACCAAGAGCTTTGAGCGTGTCTTTGCGCTGGAGGCAGAGGAAAAAGCTTTGGTGTTCGCCCCCAGCAAAGACCTCCCCATGAGTACATTCGCCATGGACGAGGCCGAAAACCGGCGGCTTTATGAGCTTGGGCTCCAGGATTACCAGGTTCTGCGCAGAAAGCTCAAGGCATTTATGTCTCCTTAATGCATCACCACACGCGTTTTCCGGCATCCTCTGCACTCGCAAACGGTCCCGGAATCACGTGGATGCCGCGATGGCTCCCTAAATAATCGCTGTCAAACGTAATGGGAGTTCCATCCGGATTTTCAAAGGCCTCGTTCGGCTCAAAGGCCTTTCCAAGCGTCTGCGTGTGAATCATGCCGCAGGAGAAACCTTTTAGATAGTCGTACACGTTCGTCTTCAGAATCCAGCTGCCGTCTTCCCGCTCTTCAACATCCGCGTATACGGCATTTTCCGTGTCAACCAGGCGATTTTGCTCCTTCTGATAGCTCCTTGCTCCATCAAAATAAGCATTTCCGTCCACCCAAACCGGAAGATGCCCGAAATGTGCCTCCTCCAGCTTGCTCATACTCGGAATTTCCTGATCCATGTCAAACTGAGCAATCCATTCCTCATAGGTCGGATATTCATCGAACACATGGGTTCCGACCTCACGATTATCGTACTCAAAGCCTTCTCTGCTGTCATGCTCAATGCAAAACGGCTCCGATGACCACTTCTGCATGAATATATTGTTGTAGAAGCGATCATCGCCATGCAGGATGGTCATAAAGCCCATCACCTCTGTGCGGTGCGGCATGTGATACGGCGTATAGCGCCAGCCGGTTCCGCCGCCAACCACCGTGAAGGAGCCGCAAATCAGATTGTGCACCATAGCTACGCCCTGTGTTGCGATGCGGAGCGAGGCATCCGAAAGAAGGATATTATTATCGATCAGTGTCGGCCCATGACCCACTTCAACGAAAATATCCTGACTGCACATGCCGCCTTTAAGCTGCTTTGCAAAGGACGGGCGCATATTGTCATGCAAAAGATTCTGCGTAATCCGCGTGCCCTGTGCTTCCCAGTCCGTCCAAATGCCCATGGTGCAGTGATGAATGTGATTGCGGCGCATAACCACATCAATGGCTGCATGCATCTTGATGCCGGCAATTTCTGCGCCGCCCAGCTCCATCATATTATTGATATGGTGGATGTGGTTATCTTCGATAACACTGAACACACCACCCATACGTCCGATGATGCCGCCCTGCTCACAGTGATGAATATTATTGCGGCGAATGATATGGCTTCCTACCTTTTCCTTGAGCCATCCATGGTATTGTCCGCGGCAGACAGCATCACGCTCCATCTGGGTCGGACTCTTTACATGATGGACCGTAAAGAAATGGTCATTCTCCGGATCATAGTATTTGCCGACAGAGATACCGGCACACTTGCTGCCCCAAATCTCACAATCCTCTATAATCCAACCCTTAGACCAATGCGGTCCGATCATGCCATCCTGGTAGGCTGCCGGCGGTGCCCATGTGGTCGCTGCCTTATTGATGTTGAATCCGCTTACCGTGATATAGTCGATGCCGTTTTGCTGCGGCAAAAAGCATTCTCTGCGAACCGCAATTTCAACATTCTCCTGCGTCGGATCCGCACCGCCGAAATTGGCATACAGAACCGTCTCATTTGTTTCTTTATCCTGCTCCGTGTACCACTTACGCCGGGATGCCTCCGGATTCCAGGAGTATTCCGTAATTTCTCCAGCCTTACACTCCTCCAATGTAACTGCCTCGTACAACGCTTCATCATTGAGCCACACGCAGCCGGTATGCTTGTCTCTTTTTGCAAAAAACCAGTCACCGAACACATAGGTTGTATACGGATTATAGTCTCCGAAAACACTGTTATTGATCCTGCTGACCCACACGTTACCCTCGTAATGTGTCCAGCTCTTCTGCTCCTCCGCTCCGGTGATTTCTGCCCCCAGCGGCTCACTGCTGCGATAAATGATACGGGCATCCTCTGTCCCGGCATGCATCGGCTCTACATTTTCCCGGTACACACCAGGTGCTACGAGCACCTCATCTCCAGGCATTGCCACCCTGGCTGCCTCATTTATTCTGCGGAACGGCGTTTCCTTCGATCCGTTTCCGTCATGCCCTGCGCGAATATCAACATAAATCTTCATCGTCGTTTCCCTCCTATGTCCAGCTGCATTTTCAATTTCTCAATAAAATGACTGCAGTTGCCAAATACATAGCTTGATTTTAGAAAACCAACATTCCGCCCGCAACCCATTTCATGCCTCAGTAATTGCTTTCTTTTGTGCAATTCTTGCAACCAACCTAGGTCCTCTATGCGCAATGTCGTGCATCATAACCATAATCTGTAACTATTCAGCACCCATCTCGATTTTCCTTCGGAAAACCTCGATGTGGCTGGCCAGAGGCGCTTCGC
>CAVGIV010000009.1:0-53197 GCA_963629395.1 Paludibacteraceae bacterium
ATTGAAATTGGCAGGCGGCCAAGGCGCGAAGCGCCTCTGGCCGGCCACATCGAGGATTTGCGAATGCGAGGAGAAATTCGCGTATGCGATTTCTCCGACGCACGGAGTGATTGTCGGCATTGCCGACAATCACTCCAAGATAGGAGAAAATGCCATCGGGCATTTTCGAGTATCAAATTCGAGATGGGGGCTGAATAGTTGCACTTTTCCTACCATACCCCCACCACGATGCTCACCACAGCTGCCGCGGCAAAAACCGCCAGTGTCAGCACCTCATAACCGATGGCCAGCTGCACGAAGCGCTCTCTTCGGTGCAGTCTGCTGCGCTCCAGCTGCACGTAGGCCGAGAGCTCCTTCTCCAGATTAAAGGGCTCCCCGGTTTCCAGCTTAGCCAGCCCTTCTCCTATCAGATACCGAACAGATAGCTCCTCCTGACAGCTCTTGCATTCATCATAATGCTCCAGAAAATCCTCCAGCCCCTGGTTCGAGAGCCTATCCGCCAGAAAATCCGGAATCTGCTGTTCAAATGTCATGTGAATTGTCGGATCTGTTGTCTCCATGTTGCACCCACTACCACCTGAAAAAATCGCCCAATCTTACACCCAATCGTATGGTGTAGCCTGGTATACGTAATAATTGATCCAGTTGCTGTAAATGGCCTGACTTGCACTTCTCCACTGGAGGAGCGGGCGCTTTGCGGGATCGTTGTCCGGGAAATAGTTGACCGGAAGCTCCGGCTCAATTCCCTTCGCCAGATCCCGTTCGTACTCGCCCTGCAGCGTGTAACGGTCATATTCGCCATGACCGAAAATAAAGACCTGCCGCCCATCCATCGTGGTACAAAGGAGTACCCCGGCCTCCTTGGACTCTGCCAGAACCTTGAGCTCCCCACAGGCATGAATGTCTGCAGCAGGCACCTCCGTATACCGGCTGTGCGGAATCAGGAAAATATCATCCAAGCCCCTTACCAGCGGATCCTTACGGTGCAAAACCTCATGCAGATAGACCCCGGACAGTTTGCCGGGAAGCATAACCTTTTGCAGTCCATAGTGATAATACAGGCCCGCCTGCGCTCCCCAGCAGATATGAAGTGTTGAGGTTACATTGGTTTTGCTCCACTCGAATACGCGGCACAGCTCATTCCAGTAATCCACCTCTTCATATTCGAGCTTTTCCACCGGCGCTCCGGTGATAATCAGGCCGTCAAAGTGCCGGTCCTTCAGATCATCAAAGCTCACATAGAACTGGTGCAGATGCGAATACGAGGTATTTCTGCTCATGTGCGAGCTCATGCGCATAAAGGTGATGTTCAGCTGGATCGGCGTGTTGCTGAGCATTCGAAGGATATCCAGCTCGGTGTCCTCTTTTTTGGGCATGAGGTTGAGAATACAGATTTCCAGCGGACGAATATCCTGGTGCGCTGCCCGGTTCTCATCGACAATGAACAGATTCTCTCTTTCCAGCTCTTCCTTTACCGGAAGATCATTTTGAATACGTATCGGCATATCTGCCCCTTCTTTCTCTGCACAATGAACACTTCTTACATCCGGCGGTTCCCTTCTATGGAATCGCTTTTTAGGAAACGCTTTTCAGCGCGCCTCCCCTGCCGAATCAGCGTTTTGCAGCATTTCCATCAGCCCATCCTCTGTAATCACCGGAATTCCCAGCTCTACAGCCTTTGTCAGCTTGGAACCGGCGGCCTCACCCGCCAGCACATAGCTGGTCTTTTTGGAGACACTGCCGGTAACCTTGCCGCCGGCGGCTCGGATCAGTTCCTCTGCCTCTCGTCTCCCCAGTGTGGGCAGCGTACCGGTGACAACAAATGTCATGCCAGCCAGCACCTCTGTCGTTTCCGCGGGCTTCTCCATCTTCATATTCACACCGGCTTCACGCAGCTGATTCAGAATCGCATGGGTTGCCGGAGCCGCAAAAAAGTCGTGAATACATCCGGCCGTCGTCTCGCCCACATCCGGAATGCTTGTAAGCTCTTCTGCCGAGGCAGCTGCCAGCGTATCGATGCTGTCATAGTGAGAGAGAATCTCCCTGGCCGCCGCCTTTCCACAGTTCCGAATCCCCAGCCCTGTCAGCAGCAGAACCGGAGAATTGCTCTTGGAGGCTTCAATGGCTGCCAGCACCTTGTCGGTATTCTTCTCCTTGCCGATCAGTCCCTTTTCGATAAGCTCCGAACGATGGTCCTTTAGATGATAGATGTCCGCATAGCTGTGAAGATACCCTTCCTTCACCAGTGTATCCACCAGTGTATCGCCCAGACCCATGATATTCATGCAGCCTCTGGAGGCAAAATACGCAATGGAGTTTACCAGCTGTGCCGGACATCCGGGATTGACGCACCGGATATCCGCCGTATCCTCCTCCCGGACCAGGGGTTCGCCACAGACCGGACAGACCGTCGGCGCCGCAAAAACCGCCTTTGGCGGTGTAACACAGCCATTTAGCTTCGGAATGATTTCTCCGCTTTTAAAGAGCCGGTATTCGCCTCCGATCCCGATCTGCATCTGCGTGATATAGTCCTGATTGTGAAGGGTTGCCCTGCTGACACTGGTTCCGCAGAGCTTGGCCGGCTTCCCTGTGGCGCTGTCGTGGAACTCACCGGTAAAGGTAAGCTTTCCCGTGCGGCCGACATCCACCAGGATCTTGTCCATGGTTACTACCTTCTCCTCCGGCGGATACTTGTAGGCGATGTGTCCGCTGGAATACTTACTCCCTGCAGGAAAGTCATTTCGCAGAGATACATCGTCGAGCTTCACCACCGCTCCGTCCAGATCAAAGGGGAGTGTTTCGCGCATCTGTCCGATCTCTTCGATTGCTGACCATATTTCTTCGGACGTTGTGCATCTTTTGTGATATACCGTCGGAACGCCGGCCTTCTGCAGAATATCCAGCGCCTTTGTGTGGCTCTCCATCAGATCCGCCGGTCCTCTTTGCACATTGAAGATGAACATCCGCAGTCCGCGCTGCCGGGTAATGGATGCATCCAGCTGCCGCAGCGTACCGGCTGCAAGATTTCTGGGATTGGCAGCTGGTTTTTTGCCGAGCTCTTCCATCCTGGCATTGTAGCGCTCAAAGGCCTCATGCGTCATATACACCTCGCCGCGAAGCTCCAGGCTCTCATACGGGAGGTCGATGATCTGCGGGACATCCGGAATAACGCGGGCGTTCACCGTCACATCTTCACCGACAAGACCGTCTCCCCGGGATTCCGCCAGCTGCAGATGGAGCTTTCCATCTGCAGCCTGCTCATAGCGAAGCGACATGGAAAGACCATCCACCTTCACTTCTACCGAAAAGGCTGTCCCTGGATAGCGCTCGTGCACCTTTCCCACCCAGGAAAGGACTGCTTCCTTCGTAAATACATCCTCGATGGAGAGCATCGGAACATCATGGGTTACCTTTACCCCCGCCTCACGCTTGGCACTTCCGCCGACCTTCTGCGAGGGCGAGTCCGGCGTAATCCAATCCGGATGCTCCTTTTCTGCTCCCTTGAGGTGCAGCATCAGCTGATCATATTCATAATCACTGATGATCGGATTGTCCTGATTATAATACCGATCCATATGCTCCTCGATGGTGCTTTGGAGCTCCTTATATTCCGCAAATGTCATGCCAGACCTGCCATTTCATAGAGCTTTTTCATCTCGTCCTGCGACAGCTCCCGCTGCATGCCGGGCTGTAACCCCTTTGTCGTTATATTCAGGACACGCACACGCTTCAGCGTTTTCACCTCGTGGCCTCGTGCCTTGCACATACGGCGAATCTGACGATTCAGTCCCTGTGTTAAAACAATGCGGAAGGTATAGTCCCCCAGCCTCTCGATGCGGCAGGGTCTTGTCTTCATCTCGAGGTCCTTCAGCCAGATTCCCTTTGACATCTGATGGAGATCCTCGTCGCTGATTTTCCCGCGGGTACGTACGATGTATTCCTTCTCGTGCTCGTTGGCCGCGCGCATCATAGCATCGATCAGCTCTCCGTCATTGGTCATCAGAAGAAGTCCCTCCGAGTCCCGATCCAGACGTCCTGCATAGGTAAGGTGCATGGGATAACGGAATACATCCTCCAGTGTCACCTGTGCGTGCGGATCGCTGCGCGTCACCGTTACACCGGCCGGCTTATAATAGGCCACTACCACCTTCCGATTCTGAGACCGGATGATCTGGTCCCTGACCTTTACCTTCTCACTGCCGGTAATCCGCATGCCAGGCTGTGCCGGTTCGTCATTGACCGTAACCTCGCCCATTTCCATCAGACGATCCGCCTCACGTCGGGAATACAGGCCAGAGGAGGCGATGAATTTATTCAGACGGATTCCGTCTACATGCGGGCCAGCTGCGCTGCCGCGTTTTCTTTCAGAATGCATTTGTCGTGCTCCATAATATAGGCAGCTGCCTCTGCAGGTGCGTCAACAAGGCTGCCGAATTCATTCATTGCAAGAAGTGCCTCTTCAAAGGGCTGTATCTCCTCCGGCCGGGCAGTAAGAACCAGCTGATAGACGCCCTCTTCCTCATTCTTCCAGAGAGAAGACGTGAGATTCCATGTCCCCGGGATTCGGCGGCAGCACTCAATGACATCCGCCATCGACAGGAACGTATAGCAGTACTTCAGACGCTTTTGTCGGCCCTTAGAGGGTGTCTTTGGAGGCTCCTGCATTTCGCCGTGCTGCGGCTGCACCGATTCTCTCTCCTGCAGACACTCAGTATCCTTCTGCGGCCCATTCTCCTTCATCGAAGCAAGCAAGGTCTCAATCGCTGATTTGGCCGCTGCCAACGGATCCTCTGCTGTCGCATTCTCTGAAGGCTCACCGCTGGAAATTGTCAGTGAGAGGGAACCGTCCATCATGACACCGATCTGCATCGAGGTAAAGGGAGCATCCAGGTGAAAATTCTCCTGACGGACCCCCTCAATCACCACGCGCCGGAGATACTCCAGAGCCTTCGACTGACGGCTCATGATATCATCCAGAGTAATGCCGCTCCCTGCCAGCTCCTCCTCCGAGATAATACAGTTGAGAGTTGTTTCATTTATTTTGTTGAATTTCATAATCTTTCCTCCATGAGAAACGAAAAAAAGGCCGGAGGGCAGCAAAGTGCATGCCCTCCGGCTCTCTCGTCACCATGTGAACGAACGGATTACTTCCAAGGTAACTCTTCAGAAGGGCTCAGGCCTTACCAACCTGCTCCATAACTTCCTTGGCAAAGTTCTCTTCCTTATGCTCCATTCCCTCGCCGGTCTCATAGCGAACGAACTTCTTAATGGTGATGTTCGCGCCGTTCTTCTTGCCGACCTCAGCAACGTATGCAGCAACGGACTGCTTGCCATCCTCTGCCTTTACATAAACCTGGTCGTTCAGGCAGATTTCCTTAAATTCCTTATTCAGACGGCCAACCAGCATCTTCTCAAGAATCTGCTGCGGCTTTCTCTTATTCTCCGGAAGAGCCTCATTCTCAGCGACAGCCTGTGCCAGAAGGATTTCCTTCTCATGCTCACGAACGTCTGCCGGGATATCCTCCTCGCTGACATACTTGGGAGAAAGTGCTGCAACCTGCATTGCTACGTTGCGGACAGCTTCCTTGATCTCGTCATTAACAACATCGGTCTGTGCCTCAACCAGAACCGCAATGCGGCCTGCGCCATGCACATACGAAGCGACGATGCCATCAGCAGCCTCCACCTTCTCGAAGCGGCGAATGGAAAGCTTCTCGGAAATAACAGCGATCATGTCTACCAGACTCTCGCTGACAGTCTTGGAAGCATCCTCCGGCCACTTATCAGCCAGGAAGCCCTCCAGATCAGATGCCTCTGTAGCAAGCGCTGCATTGGCAACCTTCTGAACATACTCCTTAAAGGTAGCATTGCTGGCAACGAAGTCAGTCTCGGAATTCACCTCAACAACAGCTGCCTTGTTGTCCTCGGTCTGTGCAACATAGCAAAGACCCTCTGCTGCGATACGATTTGCCTTCTTCTCAGCCTTTGCAGCACCAGCCTTGCGAAGAAGCTCTACAGCCTCCTCTGTGTTGCCGTTGGTCTCTGTCAGTGCCTTCTTGCACTCCATGATGCCGGCACCGGTCATCTCTCTAAGCTCTTTTACCTGAGCTGCTGTGATTGCCATAATAACCTCCTATGCCGCAGTTGCGGCCAACCAAAGGCTCGCAGGCCGCGAGCCTTTGAATCTGTCTGTCTTGCAAAAGTGGCTTGTCCGGATTACAGAGTTCCCTCTGCAGCCTGCTCAGCCTCACTTGCTGCGGACTCTGCTGCCAGAGCATCCTGTCCCTGTGCGTCTGCAGCAACGTTCTCCTCGCCCTGACGAGCCTCGATAACAGCATCTGCCATCTTAGAGCAAAGAAGCTTTACAGCACGGATTGCATCGTCGTTACCAGGGATGATGTAGTCAAGCTCGTCCGGATCGCAGTTGGTATCAGCAATACCGATCAGAGTAATGCCAAGGCTGTGTGCCTCGTTCACGCAGATCTTTTCCTTCTTAGGATCTACAACGAAGATGGCATCCGGAATGTGTGCCATTGTTGTGATACCGCCGATGTTCGCCTGGAGCTTCTCCTGCTCCTTCTTAAGAGCTGCCACTTCCTTCTTGGGAAGTACATCGAAGGTTCCGTCGTTCTCCATCTCGTTGATCTTGTTGAGACGCTCGATTCTGGTCTGGATGGTCTTGAAGTTGGTAAGCATACCGCCAAGCCATCTGTGGTTGACATAGTACATGCCGCAGCGCTCAGCCTCTGCCTTTACAGAATCCTGTGCCTGCTTCTTGGTGCCAACGAACAGAATCGTGCCGCCCTGCTCAGCAATCTCAAATACTGCCTTGTAGGCCTCATCAACCTTTACAACAGACTTCTGAAGGTCGATGATGTGGATGCCGTTGCGCTCGGTGAAGATGTAGGGAGCCATCTTCGGGTTCCAGCGACGGGTCTGATGACCAAAGTGTACACCTGCCTCAAGCAGTTCCTTCATAGATACTACGCTCATTTTATTATCCTCCATAATTGGTTTGTTCGCCGGGAGCAACCGGCCGTCCGCACTTCTTTTCGCAGCAGAGGATTAAAATCCTCCAAGGACCATGCCAGCCTTTCGGCCACCGGCACCTGCTAGAAGCACGTGTTTAATAGTCCTTCACCGCGCAGCGTTCTCTTATGCGAGCATTCCATACCGCGCAGCCTTGCAAGCATATCACACCCAGCCGCAGCACGCAAGGCCAAGTTCATCGTCCCTGTTTAGCATCCACCTCGATTTTCCTTCGGGAAACCTCAACGCAGGTGCTGGAGAGATAAAATTCATCCGACCCGTGTGCGCATAGCCTCCAGCTCGTGGTACACCGCATCATTAAGCACCTTGATGTACGTTCCCTTCATTCCGGAGGACCGGGACTCAATGACGCCGGCAGATTCAAACTTGCGAAGTGCATTGACGATCACCGAGCGCGTAATGCCCGCCTTGTCTGCGATCTTGGAGGCAACCAGAATTCCTTCCTTCTTGCCGTCCATTTCTTCAAAGATATGCAGGATCGCCTGAATCTCTGTGTAGGAAAGCGTTGAGAATGCTGATTTCACGATTGCCGTTCTGCGATTCTCCTCGGCAGACTCTTCAGATACTGCACGCAGCATCTCCAGACCGACCACCGTCGTGCCGTATTCACAGATGATGATGTCGTCGATTTCATAAGGGCGTCCCTGATTGTACATAAAGACCGTCCCCAGGCGCTCTCCGGCAATTTCGATCGGACAGATTATGGCATTGTGCTCGGAATCCTCCGCATTAAATCCGAGGGCACCGAGCATGACGTTTTCGTTCGTGGAAAGGATTGCCAGAAGCCGCTCGTTCAGGTCCTTATCAATCACCTCGCCAAGCCCTTCCCGGCCAAGCGTCCCAATGGTGGAAATATCCTCCCTCTCCGAAACGCCGATGATCTTCCCCTTGTGGGAAAGCACCAGCACATTGCTCTCCATAATCTCACTCATCACCGCACAGATATCATTGAAGACAACCTTTCCGGTGCTGTTGTTATGAAGAAGCCGTTCGATTTTTCTGGTTTTATCCAGAAGCTGTACGTTATTCATTCCCTTGCTCATGTTGTCTCTCCCATCCCTAATGTCCTGCTCAGTTTTCCTGTGCATCTGTCTTTTTTTCTGTCACATATCCGCAGCCCTCGCTGGCGCAGACCAGTTTATTGCCTCGTTCCAGGAGAAGCGCGCCGCACTGCGGGCACTTTTCCTTCGACGGACGGTTCCATGTCATAAAATCACAGTCCGGATTCCCAAGGCAGCCGTAATAGCGTCTGCCCTTCTTGGTCATTTTAATGACGATATCCTTGCCGCACTTGGGACAGCTCACGCCGATTTTTTCAAAATACGGCTTGGTGTTGCGGCACTCCGGGAAACCGGGGCACGCCAGAAACCGTCCGTGCGGTCCGTATTTGATGACCATTCTGCGCCCGCATTTCTCGCAGACCTCGTCCGACTCCTCGTCCTTGATTTCGACCTTCTCCAGCTCTTCACTAGCCTTCTGCACAGCAGCATCCAGATCCGGATAGAAATTCTCAATGATTGTCTTCCATTTTACCTTTCCATCTGCGACGCCGTCCAGAAGAGATTCCAGATTTGCTGTAAAAGCCGGATCTACAATTTCAGGGAAGGAGGACTTCATAATATTGTTGACAGTCTCTCCCAGCTCCGTCATATAAAGATTCTTGTTCTCCTTCGTGACGTACCGCCTTGCGAGGATGGTTGTGATGGTCGGCGCATAGGTAGAAGGGCGTCCGATGCCCTGCTCCTCCAGTGCATGAACCAGAGAAGCCTCGGTATAATGAGGCACCGGCTGCGTAAAATGCTGCTCCGCATCCAGTGTCTTTAATGTCAGATCCGACGACTCGTCGAGCCCCTTCATCAAAGCCCCTTCCGTTTTGCTCTCATCCGCCGGCTTATAAACCTTCAGGAAGCCTTCGAAGGCAATGCGGGAAAACGGCATTGTAAACAAATGCTGCTCGCCGCCGGCAGCCTCTGCCGTGATGGTCACACGGGTCTGCTCGACGCTGGCAGAGGCCATCCGGCTTGCCGTAAAGCGGTTCCAGATCAGCTGATACAGCCGCAGCTGCTCTCTTGTCAGCGAATCCTTGATGCTGGCAGGTGTACGGGTAATGTCCGTCGGGCGAATGGCTTCGTGCGCATCCTGTATTTTGCCTGCTGCCTTTTTCTGCTCTGCTGCAGCAAGGAATTCCTCACCGTATACGCTGCGTATATATTCTGCTGAGGAAGCCATTGCTTCATCTGAAATACGGGTGGAATCTGTACGGAGGTAGGTGATGATACCGACCGAACCGCTGCCCTTAATCTCAACACCCTCGTACAGCTGCTGCGCGATGCGCATAGTCTTCTGCGTCGAGAAATTCAGCGCCTTGGAGGCCTCCTGCTGCAATGTAGATGTCGTAAAAGGGAGGGGTGCCTTTCTCTCTCTTTTGGTTGTTTTAATTTCTGTAATCCCGTAAGAAGCCTTCTCCAGTTTATCTTTCAGCGCTTTTGTCTGCGCTGCGTCCGAAAGCTCTGCCTTTTTGCCGCCGACCGGGCCGTAATAATGCGCAGTCAGCGGTTTCTTCTCCCCCTTCACGGCAAACTCCGCATCCAGCGTCCAGTATTCCTCCGGAATAAATGAAGAAATCTCCTCCTCGCGGTCTCCGATCATGCGCAGTGCCACCGACTGCACACGGCCTGCTGATAGGCCTCGTTTTACCTTAATCCACAAAAGCGGAGAAATTTTATAACCCACAATGCGATCCAGCACGCGGCGCGCCTGCTGTGCATCCACAAGATTCATGTCAATTTCACGTGGATGGTGAAAGGAATCTGTCACCGCGCTCTTGGTAATTTCATTGAAGGTGATGCGCGCGACCTTCTTATCCTCCAGGTGAAGGGCTGCCATCAGATGCCAGGAAATCGCCTCTCCCTCACGGTCCGGGTCCGTTGCCAGATAGACCTTATCTGCCTTTTTTACGCGTTTGCGCAGATCCGCCAGAAGGTCGCCTTTCCCGCGGATGGTAATATATTTGGGTTCAAAATCATGCTCAACATCAATTCCCATCTGACTTCTGGGAAGATCTCTTACATGGCCCTGACTGGCTGCTACGTCGTACTTTTTCCCTAAAAATTTTTTAATGGTTTTCACCTTTGCAGGTGACTCCACAATAACCAGATTCTGCGACATTCTGTCATATTCTCCTAGTTGTATACTCTGTTTAGGGAACACTTTACCGAAGCATTTCCCTAAATCCTGCAGCCTCACCGCACACCTTACAGACTGCGTTTCCGAATATATCGCAAAAGAATAGGGTTGGCAAGGCTGAAACCGTGTCTTTTTTCTAAACTTTATGGAAAATGATTTAGTTTTCAGACATTAAACTCACCTTTTGACATTGCCACCTGCGCTTATTTTCAACTATCATAGTAACCAGTCAAACTATAAACGAATAAGGAGTATCTTCATAAAATTATGAGTTCTGTTATATCCAATACCGTCAAACGTTTTACCTCAAAGGATACCCTGCGGCCGTTTCTGATTCTGTTTATCAGCGGCGTGCTGATCAATCTTCCTCTTATTACGCAGCGCCTCACCAACAATCTGGACGGACTGTGGAATCAGGACGACTACATTGCCGGCAGCTGGGAGCTCTCAACCGGCAGATGGTTCTGGATTGTTCTCGATCGTCTTCGTTTTGGCATTTCCCTGGATCCGTTTCAGACGCTGGCAGCGCTGGCACTTTTTGCCGCAGGTCTCCTCCTTGCCTCGAGAGTTCTGTCTCTGTCGCGGTCTCCCTTGACACTTCTGGCAGGCATCTGTTTTCTTTCCGGCGTGGGCGTTACCTGCCAGCTTTCCTTCAGCTTCATGGCGATCACCTACGGCGTCTCCTTTTTGCTCTCTATCCTCGCCGTTTTCCTGATCACCACGAAAGCGCCGCTCCCTCTGCCGCTTCGCATTGGGAGCTCTTCTCTTTGCATTGCCTTCATGATGGGCTGCTACCAGGCCAGCATCGGCGTAACTGCGCTTCTTGCACTTTCCGTCCTTCTTTACGGCATTCTGCTTGGTAAAAGCGTCCGCAGCCAGCTGTCCTTTGCCCTGCGCATGGTCGCTGCGGTGCTTTTCGGAGGCATCCTATATATGGTGCTTTTAAAGGCCTCCCTGCATCTGAGCGGGACAGAGCTCAGCGACTACCAGGGCTTTTCCAATCTGTCTGTTTCCTACCTGATGAGCGCACTTCCGTCTGCATTTGTTCATTGTTACCAGACTGCTGCTCACTACCTGCTGGATGGAACCTTTCGTTCCAACCGGCTGATCGGACATGCCTGGTTTCCGCTTTTTTATCTTCCGATTCTGTTGCCGGGCGTCTCGGGCATTCTGCGGACCGTTAAAAGATCGATCCCCCGGGCACTTTTCCTCGTCCTTGGCATTCTGCTTTTCCCCGCGGCCGCCAATTGCTTTTACTTTGTGGCACCGGAAACGGAAACCCACATGCAGATGATGATCCCCATGGGCTGCGTTCTTCCCCTTCTTCTGTGCATGGCTGATCCGCTTTTGGCCAAACAAAAAGCAGACAGAGTTCAAGGCTCTGCCTGCCACACTCCTGCTATAGGTGCTTCTTTGATTTCTGCACAGGGTGCCTCCGGCGCGAGGCTCACCTGCATCTGCCTGATCACTGCCGCCTTCTTATGCTTTGGAAGCCTCCTGCAGTGTGTTACGGATCAATATGCTATGCTGGTCGGCCGCAGGGCAACGCAAACCCTTGCCGAGGAAATACTGGCCGAAGCAAGCCGCCTGGGCTATGATTACGCAAACGGTCAGATTCTGATCACCGATTCCCCCCATTCCTCAAAGACCTTCTACACGGCTGCGCTCTACGACAAGGCCAACAGCTATGCTCAGTATGGCAACTGGTCGCATGATCTTTCTTTTTCCAGAGTTTCCTGGATTAAGTTCTATGAAAACTATCTGCGGATACAGGTATCCTTTGCATCCGGCGATACCGAAGCTACAATCGCTGCTCTTCCCGAGGTGGCCGCCATGCCATCCTTCCCTGCCGCAGGCTCCGTGCAGAACATCTATGGTGTTCTGGTTGTCAAGCTGGGGGAATAGAAGAAGCCTTTATCAGGCGATAATTGATCAGATGCAGTCCGCAGGCAGGCGCCGTTTCTCCGGCCGCCTGCCTGTTTTGGGCCTCGAGGATTGCCGGAATATCCTCCGGCAAAATAAGGCCTCTGCCAACCCGGATCAATGTCCCTGCGATGATTCGCACCATATTGTACAAAAAACCCTTCCCCGACACACGAATGACAATGTCGCAGGCATCGGTCAAAGAGAGCGTCTCCAGCTTTCTGCCTGCAGCCCCTGCAGCAGGCAGCGCCGTCATCCCGGAAATTTGCGGCATATCCTGCAGGATATCCGGCGTATGGCACAAGGTCCGTTCAATCACCAGCTCGGTGATCTCGCGCACAGACGTCGCTGTCTGTCTGGCAGGATTCGCAAAGCTTGCAAAATCATGCTCGCCCTTCAGATACGCTGCTGCCCTCTGCATGGCATCAATATCCAGGTTCCAATAACAGCTGCAGGCATAGCGTGCCTTTACCGGATCCGGAATTCTTGAACAATGAATTCGGTATTCATAGGTCTTCACGCTTTTTGCACGGCGAGGATGAAAATCCGGCGCCGTCTCCCAGGAGGCCTGAATCCGAATATCCTCCGGAAGTCTGGCATTGAGTGCCTTTGCAAAGTTCTCCGGCGGAATGGGCGAGCAGGTATCAAATACTGCATAATTGCAAAGGGCATGTACGCCGGCATCGGTCCTGCTCGCCCCGATGATCTCTGGATTCTCTCCGGTCAGGGACAGAAGTGCCTTTGAGATTTCCCCCTCGATGGTTCGAATCTCCGGATTTTTCTGTGCCGCAAAGCCGGAGTACTCTGTCCCATCGTACGCTGTCACCAGCAGGATTCGCTTCATCTTTTTCCCTTCTATACAGCCAAAACCTGTATCAACACACACAAGACCATGTAGGCCGCAAGCCCGGTATAGGCCGCATAATCCCTTCTCTTGTAGCAAAGCGGCTTCATCCTCGTCCTTCCCTCGCCACCCCGATAGCATCTTGCCTCCATTGCCATCGCCAGGTCATTTGCGCGCCGAAAAGCCGATATGAACAGCGGAACGAGCAGGGGCACCAGACTCTGAATCTTTTTCTTCAGGTTCCTGGATTCAAAATCAGCTCCTCTTGCCATCTGTGCCTTCATAATCTTATCCGTTTCTTCCATAAGAATCGGAATAAAGCGCAGAGCAATCGACATCATCATCGAGATTTCATGGACGGGGACATGTATTTTTTTCAATGGTCCAAGAACATCCTCGAGCGCATCCGTCAGCTGATTCGGCGTCGTGGTCAGCGTCATCATTGAGGATCCGATAATGAGAAATATCAGCCGCACCGCCATCTTAGACGCAAAATCCAGTCCCTCATAGGTAATCGTGAGCTTCCAGAAATGCACCAGCGGCTCGCCCTCTGTCAGGAACAGGTTGAACACCACCGTGATCAGCAGAAGGAACACAATTGCTTTCATACCGCGCACAATATACCCAAACGGCACATGCGAGAGCAAGACAACAACTGCAACAGCCGCAGCGGCAGCAAGATATCCCAGCCAGGAGGAAACGATAAACAGGGAAATAATGTACGCAAAGGTTGCAATGAGCTTGACCCTGGGATCCAGCCGATGAACGACCGAGTCTGTCTGATAATACTGACCGATGGTAATTTCCTTAAACATTTCGGTCCTCCTCTGCTGGCTCATTAGCTTTCATGCGCTGCGTCCCTCTTCCGATGCAGCGAAAGCTCTTTCCGGTCTTTTGATTGATATCATCCAGATGTGCCATGAGTTCATCCGCTGCTGCAGAAACCGTCAGGCAATTGGTATCAACCGGGATTCCCTTCTCCCGCAGATACTGCATGATATAGACCACCTGCGGTGCCGCAAGTCCGATCTCCTCAAGCTCCCTGTAACGAGAAAAGACCTCGCGCGGAGCACCGTCCATCAGAATTTTCCCGTCATTCATCACCAGAATCCGATCCGCATATTCCGCAACATCATCCATGCTGTGTGATACCAGCAGAATAGTCATGTGAAGCGTTTTCTTCATATCGCGAACCATGTCCAGGATTTCATCCCGGCCTTTGGGATCGAGTCCGGCCGTCGGCTCATCCAAAACCAGAATCCTAGGATGCATGGCAAGCACGCCGGCAATGGCAGCACGTCTCTTCTGGCCGCCGGACAGATCAAAGGGGGACATTTTCCAGAACTCCTGTGCAAGTCCCACACGCTCTAACGCTTCTATGGCTCTTTCGCGGCATTCCTCTTCGGAAAGTCCCAGGTTCCTGGGACCGAACATGACATCCGCCAGAACATCGGTTTCGAACAGCTGGTGCTCTGGATATTGAAATACCAGGCCCACATGAGAACGCAGCTCCTTGCGGTCAAATCCCTCCTCCTGAATATCCCGTCCATCCCAGAAGATATGTCCAGTGGTAGGCAGAAGAATTCCATTGAGCATCTGAACAAAGGTGGATTTACCGGAACCGGTATGACCAACAAGACCAATAAACTCGCCATCCGGAATTTCAACGCTGACATGATCCAGCGCATTCACCTCCATGGCCGTTCCCTTTTCATAGACATATGTTATGTCATCAATTTTCAGTGACATCCGTTCTCCTTTTATCCCCGCTGCCTCTTCGCAGGAGCTGCAAAGAGTATTAACCATTCTTCTCGTTTATAGGCCAAGAGCCTCCGCCAGCTCTTCCTTCGTTAGAATTCCTGCCGGAATGTCAACGCCGTGTCTGCGCAGCTCATCTGCCAGAAGCGTAACCGCAGGAACATCCAGATGAAGCGCCTTCATCGTATCCACCTGTGCGAATACCTCATGCGGCGTCCCCTGCAGGGCAATCTTTCCGTCATCCATGACAAAAACACGATCCGCATAGATCGCCTCTTCCATGTAATGCGTAATCAGTATGATGGTGATCCCTTCCACCTTATTCAGAGCACGCGCGGCACGAATCACCTCATATCGCCCCGACGGATCCAGCATGGCTGTAGGCTCATCCATGATGATGCACTTGGGGTGCATGGCAATGACCCCGGCGATGGATACCCGCTGCTTCTGCCCGCCCGAGAGGCGGTTTGGCGACTTTTTGCGGTATGCCTGCATTCCGACCGTAGTAAGGGCCTCATCCACTCTCTGCCAGATTTCACTGGTAGGTACGCCCATATTTTCCGGTCCAAACCCCACATCCTCTTCTACAATCTGTCCGATGATCTGGTTGTCCGGATTCTGAAAGACCATTCCGGCCTCCTGCCGAATATCCCACAGGTGGTCTTCGTCCTTTGTGTTCATGCCGTCGATGAGCACCTCTCCCTCCGTCGGGAAAAGAAGGGCATTCAGATGCTTGGCCAGGGTAGACTTTCCGGATCCGTTGTGACCCAGCACAGCAATGAACTGGCCCGGCTCAGCATCCAGTGTCACATCATCAACTGCACGCACAGTGCCGCTGATATTCCCTTCCTCATCTCTTGTTACGTAATCATGAATAAGATGTTTGACAGCAGCCATCGCTGTTCCTGCATTTCCAAGCATGTGCGCCTCCCGGCTTATGATCCAGTCCGTCTTTCTCTCTAGAGCATCGAGAGCAGAATAACAGATATTGTCTGAAAAGTGAATGCAAAAATCCCCCAAACCATTTGGTTTGAGGGACTTTAGTATCCTTAACAGCCGTAACCGGGGATTAGACAAGCTCCAGAACAACCATAAGAGCAGCATCGCCCTTTCTCTGGCCGATCTTCACAATTCTTGTATATCCGCCATTACGGGAAGCGTATTTCTTGCCGTACTCATTGAAGAGCTTATCAACAAGATCAACCTCCTTAGCATCCTTCTTGCGGCCCTGTGCAGGAACCTCAGTTACAGGATACAGGAACTTCATCAGCTGACGTCTTGCATGAAGGCGGGAAGGTGCATCCTTTGTGACAGTCTTCTCAACTTCATCGTAAACGGTAACCTTCTTGCCGTCCTTTACTTCCTTGACGCGCTTGCCGTCCTTGTCCTTGCGAGCTACCTTGGCCTTAACGGTAACCTCTTCGAAGTTGTCCTTCTCCTTGGCTGCCAGAGCGATCATCGGCTCAACCAGCTTCTGGATTTCCTTTGCACGAGCTTCAGTGGTAATGATCTTACCATTGTAAAGAAGTGCTGTAACCTGAGAACGAAGAAGTGCCTTTCTCAGCTTTGTTTTCTTTCCTAACTTTCTGTACTCTGCCATACTATTCTCCTTTTGTGGCAGCACCGGACAGAACCTGTGGAATTACCTGTCCGACGCTTTACTATGCCGACCCGCAGCACACCTCATGGGATTTACTGCCGCAGGAACGCTGCTGTTAATTGTATCTGTTCAGGCATCCGTCGATGGAAGCGGATGTGCTTACAGTTCAGCATCCAGCCCCATATTGAGCTTGAGCCCCAACTCCTTGAGCTTCTCCAGGACCTCATCCAGGGACTTCTTTCCCAGATTTCTAACCTTCATCATTTCATCCGGAGATTTGCTGCACAGCTCCTGAACTGTGTTGATGCCTGCACGCTTGAGGCAATTGAAGGAGCGAACCGAGAGCTCCAGCTCGTCGATGCTCATCTCCAGTGCCTTCGTCTTGTTATCATCAACAGGCTCCGCCATCACCTCAGTGATCTTGGCATTGTCGCTCAAATCAATGAACACAGACAAATGCTCCGAAAGGACCTTCGCTGCAAGGCTCACGGCCTCATCCGGTGCAAGTGTTCCATTGGTTGTCACATCCAGCGTCAGCTTATCAAAATCCGTCTGCTGACCGACACGGGTGTTCTCTACTGTTACATTGACTCTCTGAACAGGAGTATAGATCGCGTCTACCGGAATCACTCCGATCTTCGTATCCTCGCTCTTGTTCTTGTCTGCGCTGACATAGCCGCGGCCCTTGGTAATCGTCAGCTCAATAAAAAGCTTCGTTTTCTTTCCGGAGAGGGTTGCGATAACCTGGTCAGGATTCATAATCTGAATATCCTGATCTGCCTGAATATCGCTGGCGTGTACAATGCCATCTCCCTCATACTCAATGTATGCGGTCTTGGGCTCATCTGTCTCGCTGGAATTCTTGATGGAAAGGCTCTTAATGTTCATGATGATATCCGAGACGTCTTCCTTTACGCCCGGAATCGTGCTGAACTCATGCTGTACTCCATCGATTTTGATCTGGCTGACTGCTGCGCCCGGCAGGGAAGAAAGCATGATTCTTCTCAGAGAATTGCCGAGAGTAAGACCATACCCTCTTTCGAGGGGTTCTACAACGAATCTGCCGAATTTATTATCATCGGACAACTCAGTCGTTTCAATGCTGGGTCTTTCAAAATCAAACACGCATATACCTCCTTATTGATATCAATGCAGCTGCGGAGGATCCGCATTACACGAATTACTTGGAATACAACTCGACGATCTGCATTTCGTCTACCGGAACATCGATCTGCTCTCTCTTCGGAAGTGCGCTTACGGTTCCCTTGAAATTCTCTTTGTCTACGTCAACCCACTCAGGAGTAAGTCTTCCCGCAGTAACCTCTGCGATATCCTTGAATCTCTGCATGGTGCGGTTGCTCTCCTTGATCTCAACCACATCACCGGCCTTTACAAGGTAGGAAGGAATGTTGATGCACTTGCCGTTTACGAGAACGTGCTTGTGATCAACAACCTGACGAGCCTCTCTTCTGGTGCGTGCAAAGCCCATACGGAAAACAACGTTGTCCAGACGGGACTCCAGCATTGTCATCAGATTGTCGCCGGTCATTCCCTTCATACGATCTGCCTTCTCATAATAGTTACGGAAAGGCTTCTCAAGAACGCCATAGATGAACTTAGCCTTCTGCTTCTCGCGAAGCTGCATGCCGTACTCGGACATCTTTCTGCTTCTGCGAACGAGGGTTCTCTTGGACTTCTTGTCATAACCAAGGAATGTGGGATCCATGTCAAGAGATCTGCATCTCTTCAGGACGGGTGTCTTATCTACTGCCATGATTGGCTCCTTTCATTTCTGTCAGCAGGCTGCCCGAGCAAGCGGAGTGCCTGCTCTTTTGCGCTGCTGCTTGTTGTTTACAACGCCCGAAGGCGCCTTCATCCAAATCTTAAATATCTCTTTACCAAAAACCAGAGACTATACTCTTCTGCGCTTAGGCGGACGGCATCCGTTGTGAGGCACCGGAGTAACATCTGTAATGGACAGAACCTGCAGGCCGTTTGCATTCAGCGCACGGATAGCTGCTTCTCTTCCTGATCCAGGTCCCTTTACAAATACATCAACAGCCTTCAGACCGTGAATAAGAGCTGCCTTTGTTGCAGTCTCTGCTGCAAGCTGTGCTGCGTAGGGAGTGGACTTTCTGGAGCCCTTAAAGCCCAGTCCGCCGGCAGATGCCCAGGAAAGAGCATTTCCCTGAGTATCAGTCAGAGTAACAATGGTGTTGTTGAAGGAAGCCTGGATGTGTGCCTGGCCACGCTCAACGTTCTTCTTTACACGCTTCTTGGAAGCGGAAGATTTCTTAGCTGCTGCCATATTATTTTCCTTTCATCTTCATACCGCCGATCACTTTTGTGCCGCGGTAAGCACTGCATCCGCAGTGCGACAAAAATTACTGTTTCTTGTTAGCGATGGTCTTACGAGGGCCCTTACGGGTACGCGCATTGTTCTTTGTGTGCTGGCCGCGAACCGGAAGTCCTCTTCTGTGACGAGTTCCGCGATAAGAACCGATCTCAGTCAGCATCTTGATGTTCATCGCGATATCACGACGAAGATCACCCTCTACCATATAGTTGTTGGCAATCTCTTCTGCCAGCTTCTTAACATCGTCGTCCGTCAGATCTCTGCAGCGAGTATCAGGATTAACACCTGTCGCCTTCAGAATCTTGTCTGCGGAGGTGCGGCCAATTCCGTAGATTGCGGTCAGGCCGATCTCAACGCGCTTGTCTCTGGGTAAATCAACACCTGCAATACGAGCCATTTTAATCTCCTTAAATTCTGTGCAAAGCTCCTTGCCCTTTAATGAGCACAAAAGGAAGCTCCGCATGTTGTCTGGCTTCCAATCTAATAAGTGGAAGCAATTTGTTTTGATGGAGGCGAACCTGCGTATGATCCATACAACTTGTCTGTATGTTCACTCTGCGATGCAGGTCACAGCATACGAAATGCTATTCCACGCCCAGCCGGATATATTCCGGCCTTTCCACTTCATCCGGCAGTCTTTGCTGTCAGATAGTCAGCGGTATCAAAGCATAATGGCTCTGATCAACCCTGTCTCTGTTTGTGCTTCGGATTCTCGCAGATAACCCGGATAACCCCTTTGCGCTTAACAACCTTGCACTTCTCGCACATGGGCTTCACCGATGCTCTAACCTTCACGATGCGTTCTCCTTTCTTATAAACTGTACATAGCTTTTCACACCATCTCGATTCTTATTTGCGAAAAAGCCCGATGGCTTTTTCTGGTATCCCGAAAACCTCGATGGGACTTTCGAAAGTGCATAGTAACCCTATGATTCTTTCAAACGCCGTTATATTGTAGCGCAGCTTTATATCGTAAGCAAGAGGGAATTTAAAAAATCTCTTTGCCAACGGCAAAGAGATTTTTGCTATAACGCTTTCTGTTCGAAGCTGTAAACGCTGTTCTCATTTCATCTGTCTGCAGGACGATTTACATTCAAGACAGACATCCGGTTTACTTATCACGCCAGATGATGCGGCCCTTGGTCAAATCATACGTGGACATCTCCAGCGTCACCTTGTCGCCTGGCAGAATTCGAATAAAATTCTGGCGGAGCTTTCCGCTGATGTGTGCCAGAATGATCGCACCGTTCTCCAGCTTTACACGGAACATCGTGTTCGGAAGCTTTTCTACAACCACGCCTTCCAGTTCAATAACATCTGCTTTGGACATAATCACCTCTCTGATTTCATCATCGGAAAGAATCAGCCCAGGATGGCGACAATGTCATCAAAGACATCCTTCCGGTCCTTTGTTCCATCTACTGTCTTAAGAACGCCAGCCTTCTCGTAGTAATCGATCAGCGGCTGGGTCTGCTCATGATACACCGAAAGACGATTCTGCACAGTTGCCGGCTTGTCGTCCTCTCGCTGAATCAGGGCTGCACCGCAGGAATCGCAGATACCCTCTGCCTTCGGCGGAATATACTCGATATGATAGGATGCACCGCACTTCGGGCAGCTGCGGCGACCGCTCATGCGGTGCACGATATTCTCGTCCGGAACGTCAACATTAACTGCAAAGTCAACCTTCTCTCCCTTCTTGGCAAGGGCCTCTGTCAGGACCTCTGCCTGAGGAATAGTTCTCGGAAATCCATCCAGAACGTAGCCGCCGGCACAGTCTTCCTTCGCTACACGGTCGAGCAGGAGTTCAATCGTAAGCTCATCCGGAACGAGCTTTCCTTCATCCATGAACGCCTTTGCCTTCTTTCCGAGCTCGGTTCCGTTTTTAATGTTCGAACGGAAAATATCACCGGTGGAAATATGAGGAATATTGTATTTTTCACAAATCATGGCAGCCTGTGTGCCTTTTCCTGCACCAGGCGCTCCCAGCATAACAATTATCATAAATTCCTTTCCGTATCTGTCAGCATCCGCCAGTAAAGATGCGGACCAAACAGTTACCGATCCTACAACAAAAGATCGGCAGTCAGGCCTTTTTTGCAGGTCCGTCTGCCGATCCATTCCACTTCTTTTTAATTCGACAGGAATGTCGTGTAGTTTCTCTGCATCATCATGGACTCAATCTGCTTGATGGTTTCCAGAATAACACTGACTACGATGATCAGGCTCGTACCGCCGAAATCCACGCTTGCATTAAATACGCCGCGGAAAATAAACGGAATAACACCAACAACCGTCAGTCCAACTGCACCAATCAGGATGATGTAATTGAGAAGCCTATTCAGATAATCACTGGTAGGCTTGCCCGGACGAATTCCAGGAATAAAGCCGCCGCCCTTCTTCAGATTATCCGCAACCTCAATCGGATTAAATGTAATCGAGGTGTAGAAATAAGCAAAAAAGATCAGCATTGCAATATAAACAACAAGACCAATCGAATACTTCGGTGCAGAAGGATTGCACCAATACGAAGAACTCAGATAGCGAAGCACCTCTGACCAGATCCCCGTTCCGTTATAGCCGGCCAGCGACGAAATAATCACCGGAAATTCCATAATGGAAGAAGCAAAGATGATCGGCATAACGCCTGCCGTGTTCACCTTCAACGGGATACTGGAGGTTGAAGAGCCATACTGACTCCTGCCGCGCAGCATTCTCGCATACTGAACCGGAATACGACGTTCTGCATCATTTAAAAGAATGACCAGAACAACCATTCCAATTATAATCGCAGCAATAATGCACGCTGCCAGAATAGCCTTGGCAATGGTCTGACCGCTGACAAACTGCGTGAACAGTCCGGTAATATCCTGAGGCATTCTGGAAACAATGTTAATGGTCAGGACAATGGAAATACCATTTCCCACACCTTTGTCCGTAATCTGCTCACCAATCCACATAAGGAAAGCAGAACCAGCCGTCAGAGTTGCCATAACCATGATGACGTTCACTGCATTGTACTCCTGCAGAAGACCTCTCCTGCCGAAGCCGATCGCCATGGCACCGCTCTCAAAAATCGCAAGACCAACCGTAAGATACCGGGTAATGGAAACCAGCATCTTTCGCCCCTCTTCGCCTTCCTTCTGTATCTCCTCCAGCTTCGGAATCGCAATGGTCAGAAGCTGAATGATAATGGAAGAGGTGATATAAGGCGTAATGTTGAGTGCCAGAACAGACATGTTCAAAAAGGAGCCGCCCGTGAAGGCATCTACCAACGAGAACGCGCTGCTGGAATGCTGGGAAAACCATGTGGAGAAATATGTTCTGTCCACACCAGGCACTGGAAGCTGAGATCCGAAGCGGATGATCGCCAGCATCACAAGCGTAAAGAAGATCCTATGACGGATCTCCTTTACCTTGAATGCGTTTTTAACGGATTCAAACATAACAATTTACCATGCCTTTCAATCAGGTACAGCCGGAATGATTACGCATTAACCTCGCAGGTTCCGCCTGCGTTCTCAATCTTTTCCTTTGCTGCTGCGCTGAATGCATCGGCCTTAATGGTGAGCTTCTTGGTTAGCTCGAACTTAGCATCGCCCTTATCGCCGGAGAGAACCTTTACGCCGTCACCAACGTTCTTGATAATCTTCTTATCAAGAAGAGCCTGTACATCAACCTCAGCTCCATCCTCGAAGCAGTCAGCGATGCGTGCAAGGCTTACAGTCACAATGTTCTTGTGATTGTAGTTGTTAAAGCCCCTCTTCGGAATACGACGGTACAGAGGCATCTGACCGCCTTCGAAGCCTGCTCTGGGTCTTCCGGAACGAGCCTTCTGTCCCTTATGACCAAAGCCTGCAGTTTTTCCGTTTCCGGAAGCGTGACCGCGGCCTCTTCTGAAGTTATTCTGTGTAGAACCTGCAGCAGGTCTTAAATTAGATAATTCCATCTGTCAGTCCCTCCTTATTCTGCATCCTCAACCTTGACATAAGGAGCGATCAATCTGATCTGTCCTCTCGTTGCTTCATTATCCGGAAGGATAACGCTGCTGTTCAGTTTATGGAATCCCATGGACTTGATGATTGCCTTGTTCTTCGGAACTGCAGCAATTGTAGACTTTACAAGTGTAATCTTAAGCTTCTTTGTATCCGCCATTTTATACTCCTTTCGTTCTACCGAAGATCCAAAGGGCTCAGCCCTTCAGATCCTCAACAGACTTGCCGCGTCTTGCAGCAACCTCTTCCGGAGCCTTCAGGCTGGAAAGTCCGGAAAGAGTAGCCAGAACGACATTCTGCTTGTTGTTAGAACCAAGAGACTTGGTACGGATGTTCTTGATTCCTGCCAGCTCGCAAACTGTACGAGCAGGACCGCCTGCGATGATACCGGTACCATCCGGGCTCTTCTTCAGAAGAACCTCTGCAGAGCCATACTTACCAATGTAGTCATGAGAAATCGAACCAACCTCATCCAGAGCAACCGTGATCAGATGCTTTGCAGCATCCTCCTTGCCCTTGCGGATTGCTTCCGGAATCTCTGCAGACTTGCCAAGGCCAACACCTACGTGGCCATTGCTGTCACCAACTACAACAAGTGCGGAAAATCTCATCGTACGTCCGCCCTTTACAACCTTTGTGACACGCTTGATCGTAACGACCTTCTCGGTGAGCTCAATCTGACTTGCATCAATATTAGAACGCTTCATCTAGTCTCTCCTCCCTTAGAATTCCAGGCCGGCCTTACGTGCCGCATCTGCAAGTGCTGCTACCTTGCCCTGATAAATAAAGCCGCCTCTGTCGAATACGACCTTAGATACGCCCTTCTCGATGGCTCTCTTCGCAACAAGATCGCCGATATACTCTGCTGCTGCAATATCATCGGTATGAGCAAGGGCAGCCTTTGCTTCCTTCTCTACCGTGCCAGCTGCAGCAATCGTTGTGCCAGTCTCATCGTTGATGACCTGTGCATAGATGTGATTGTTGCTTCTGTAAACGGAAAGGCGCGGTCTCTCAGCGGTTCCGCTGAAACGGTTGCGAACCTTCAGATGTTTCTTTTCGCGGATTAACTTTCTATTTTCCTTCTTAACCATTGTACACGCTCCTTATCCGATTACTTCTTACCAGTCTTGCCGACCTTACGACGAATTGTCTCGTAATCGTACTTGATACCCTTGCCCTTATACGGCTCCGGCTTTCTCTTCTCTCTGATATCAGCTGCCCACTGTCCAACAAGCTCCTTGTCAATACCCTTAACGAGGATCTTATTGCCCTCTACAACTGTCTCGATTCCTTCCGGATCTTCCATCTCGACATTGTGGGAATATCCTAAATGCAGCTCCAGGACCTTGCCCTTCTTCTGAGCTCTGTAGCCAACACCATTGATTTCCAGTGTCTTCGTGAAGCCATCAGTTACGCCGACAACCATGTTGTTAACCAGTGCTCTGGTCAGGCCGTGAAGTGCCTTTTCTTTCTTCTGATCATTGGGTCTTACGATTTTGAGCTCACCGTTCTCCTGCTCGATCTTCATCTCTGCAGGCAGAGTTCTTACCAGTGTTCCCTTAGGCCCCTTAACCGTCACTGTGTTATTTTCTGCTACATCAACAGTAACGCCTGCCGGTATAGCGATTGGCATTAAACCGATACGTGACATGCCCGTTCCTCCTAGTTTTTCTCGATCTTTTTATTTCTTTAACAGTTGATTTGCGAAAATCAGGAAAGTCCCACCCATCCCGTGAGACATTTTCCCGATGTCGCCGTCCTCTTTCTGCAGACAAACACACACGCCGCCTGCATCATTTCCGGATTAAAATTACCAGATAAATGCCAGAACCTCACCGCCAACCTGAAGCTCTCTAGCCTTCTTGTCGGTAATTACGCCCTGGTTCGTGGAAAGAATTGCCGTTCCCAGTCCGTCCAGAACCTTCGGAACATTGTCCTTGCCGGCGTAAACACGCATGCCAGGCTTGGAAATTCTCTGCAGTCCGGTAAGAATGCGGTCATTGCGGTCAGAACCGTACTTCAGGGTAATGCGGATATCCTTGAAGCTGCCGTTATCTACCAGATCAATTCTGGAAATGTAGCCCTCGTCCAGAAGAATGTTGGCAATTGCCATCTTAATCTTGGAGTTCGGAACATCAACTGTGTCATGCTTTGCTGTGTTGGCATTACGAATTCTCGTAAGCATATCAGCGATCGGATCACTCATAGACATAATAAAACTCTCCTTTTCTGTGCGATATCCATTGTTTGTGTTGTACTAACACCGATCTATCTATGCAGCCCGGCAGAATTACCAGGAAGCTTTCTTAACACCCGGGATCTCGCCCTTGTATGCGAGCTCGCGGAAGCAGATTCTGCAAATACCGTACTTCTTCAGTACAGAATGCGGACGGCCGCAGATTTTGCAGCGTGTATATGCACGCGTGGAAAACTTAGGCTCCTTCTGCTGCTTGATCTTCATCGAAGTCTTTGCCATGTCAATCTCCTTTGATTACTTTGCAAAAGGCATGTTGAACAGTCTCAACAGCTCACGGGCCTCCTCATCGGTGTTCGCCGTGGTCGTAAAGATGATGTCCATTCCTCTGACCTTGTCAATCTTATCATACTCGATTTCAGGGAAGATCAGCTGCTCCTTGATTCCAAGTGCATAATTGCCTCTTCCGTCAAAGGAGTTGGGATTGACACCGCGGAAGTCACGCACGCGAGGAAGTGCCAGGTTCACGAGACGATCCAGGAACTCATACATCTGATCGCCGCGAAGGGTAACCTTGCAGCCAATCGGCATGCCCTCACGAATCTTGAAGTTCGCAATGGACTTCTTAGCCTTGGTGTAAACCGGATGCTGACCGGTAATTGTCTCCAGATCCTTTGCAGCGGTCTCCAGAAGCTTCTCGTTTTCCTTTGCCTCACCGACAGCCATGTTGACAACAATCTTGTCAAGCTTCGGGATCTGCATCGGATTGCTGTATCCGAACTTCTTAACCATTGCCTCACGGATCTCTGTATTGTAAAGATCTTTCAGTCTGCTGCTCATCGTTTTTCCTCCTTTCTCCCTTATTTGATTTCCTTGCCGGTCTTCTTGGCAACGCGAACCTTCTTGCCATCCACGACCTTGAAGCCGACTCTCGTAGCTTTTCCGTCAACAACCAGCATAACGTTGGAGATATCCAGAGCTGCTTCCTTCTCTGCAATACCACCTTCCTGATTCTGAACAGAAGGCTTGTTGTGCTTGGTTACCTTGTTCACTCCCTCAACGACAACCTTGTGGTTCTCGCGGTCAACAGCAGTAACCTTTCCCTCTTTGCCGAGGTCCTTACCGGCAATAACCTTAACGGTATCGCCAACCTTGATCTTGCTTGCTGCCATTTCTTTCCTCCTTACAGTACTTCCGGAGCAAGGGACAGGATCTTCATGAACTGCTTATCACGAAGCTCTCTTGCTACGGGTCCGAAAATACGAGTTCCGGTAGGTGTCAGATCATCCTTGATGATAACGGCTGCGTTCTCATCGAAACGGATGTAAGAACCGTCTTTTCTGCGTGTCTCGCGAACGGTACGAACAACAACTGCCTTGACAACGTCGCCCTTCTTTACCATACCGCCGGGAGCTGCTTCCTTAACAGAAGCTACAATTGTATCGCCAATTCTGGCATATCTTCTGGTAGATCCGCCGCACACACGGATGCAGAGAAGCTCTCTGGCACCGGTGTTATCAGCGACCTTCAGTCTTGTTTCCTGCTGAACCATGTCTTCGTCCTTTCTGACTCTGAACAACCTTTGGTCAAGAAGCGATTATCTAGCCTTCTCAACGATGGTAACCACTCTCCATCTCTTGGTCTTAGACAGCGGTCTGGTCTCCATAACCTTCACCGTGTCGCCGATGCCGCACTCGTTGTTCTCATCGTGTGCCTTCAGTGTGTAGGTCTTTTTCACAATCTTTCCGATTACCGGATGCTTAACGTGGTTCTCGATCGCAACAGTGACTGTCTTGTCCATCTTGTTGCTGACAACCTTACCGATACGGACTTTTCTAAGATTTCTTTCCACGGTATTAACTCCTTTCCGGTAACAGATTAGTTAGCAGCCTTTGCAGTAATAACCGTCTGAATCCGAGCGATGTTCTTGCGAACCTCTGTGATTCTGGCTGTGTTCTGCAGCTGATTGGTTGCGCTCTGGAATCTGAGGTTAAAGAGCTCCTTCTTTGCGCTCTCAAGATCTTCCTTGAGCTCGTCGATGGTCTTGTCCTGCAGTTCCTTCATGTATTCAGTAGACTTCATTCTGCACCGCCTTCCAGATCTGCCTTGGAAACGATCTTGGTCTTAACAGGAAGCTTTGTTCCAGCAAGACGAAGTGCCTCTCTTGCAGTTTCTTCAGGTACTCCGGAGATTTCAAACATAACTCTGCCGGGTTTTACAACTGCTACCCAGTACTCAACAGAACCCTTTCCGGATCCCATTCGAACTCCCAGGGGCTTGCCGGTAACAGGCTTGTCCGGGAAAATCTTGATCCAAACCTGTCCGCCACGCTTGATGTAACGTGTCAGAGCAACACGGGCTGCCTCAATCTGGTTGGAACGAACCCATTTTGCCTCAGTTGCAACAAGACCATACTCACCGTATGCCAGCTTGTTGCCGCGGGTAGCTTTACCACGACGGTCGCCGCGGAAAACAGCACGATACTTAACTCTCTTCGGCATTAACATTAGTTGTCACCTCCCTTGGACTCATCAGAGGCAGCGACTGCCTGCTCATTCTTCTTCTTGGGAAGAATCTCGCCCTTGTAGATCCAAACCTTAACGCCTACCTTGCCGTAGGTGGTGTCTGCTTCTGCAAAGCCGTAATCGATGTCTGCACGCAGAGTCTGAAGCGGAATGGTTCCGTCAGAATAGGTCTCTGTACGAGCGATATCAGCGCCGCCGAGACGTCCACCGCAGGAAGCCTTCACACCAAGCGCTCCGGACTTCATAGTGCGGTTCATTGCAGACTTCATAGCTCTGCGGAAGGATACACGGTTTTCAAGCTGCTGAGCGATGTTCTCAGCTACAAGCTGTGCATCCTTGTCCGGTCTCTTGATTTCCTTGATCTCCAGAACAACCTTGTCAGCAGTCAGCTTCTGCAGCTGCTTCTTGGTGTTCTCGATCTCAGCACCGCCCTTGCCGATTACAACGCCGGGCTTTGCGGAATATACGGTAACCTTTACTCTTCCGGAAGCTCTCTCGATTTCAATCTTGGAGATGCCTGCCTGCTCGAGCTTCTTCTTGAGGAACTCTCTGATCTTGTGATCTTCTACCAGCATGTCAGAAAAGTTCTTGTCATCAGCATACCATCTGGAATCCCAGTCCTTGATGATGCCGACTCTCATGCCATGAGGATTAACTTTCTGTCCCATATGGACTCCTTTCCATCACCTGAATTACTTGGTCTCTGCTGCATCAGCAGGCTGCTCTGCCTTCTTCTCATCAAGAGTGATGTAGAGATTGCTCATTCTCTTGAAGATCCGATATGCTCTGCCCTGTGCACGAGGCTGAATTCTCTTCATGATCGGGCCATTGGAAGCATTGCACTCTGCAATATAGAGATCATCGGCATTCATACCAAGGTTATTCTCTGCATTTGCAATGGCAGACTTCAGTAACTTCAGGATCACGCCCGAAGCGTATCTCGGGCTATACTCAAGAATTCCAATTGCTGTCGTAACATCCTTACCTCTGATGGCGTCCATTACGAAGCAGGCCTTCTGAACCGGAATTCTTGCATTCGTGAGCTTTGCATGAGGTCTTGTATCCTTGACCGCATTTCTGGCTCTCTTAACTTGTGTTCTATGTCCGTTAGCCATAGATCTGAACTCCTTTCAATATAGCGCGGGTGCGCGGATTACCTACCCGAGCTGGACTCTTTGTTGTTTCCGTTGTGACCGCGGAAGGTTCTGGTCTGAACAAACTCACCAAGCTTGTGACCAACCATATCCTCAGTGATGTAAACCGGGACATGCTTTCTGCCGTCATGAACCGCAATGGTATGTCCAACGAAGGACGGGAAAATCGTGGAGCGGCGAGACCAGGTCTTGATAACCTGCTTGTCACCGGATGCGTTCATTGCGTCTACCTTCTTCAAAAGGCTTTCATCAGCGAAAGGTCCTTTTTTCAGTGATCTAGCCATTTCGTACCTCCTTATTTAAGTCCCTTTCCGTTTCTTCTTCTCACAATGAGCTTGTCAGAAGATTTCTTCTTACGAGTCTTGTAACCAAGAGCAGGCTTGCCCCAAGGGGTTACAGGGCCGGGACGTCCGACAGGTGCCTTACCTTCACCACCACCGTGCGGGTGATCGTTCGGGTTCATAACAGAACCGCGGACATGAGGACGAATGCCCATATGACGAATGCGTCCAGCCTTACCATAATGGATCAGGTTGTGATCTGCATTTCCAACAACACCGATGGTAGCGCGGCAAGCCAGCGGAACCATTCTCATCTCACCGGAAGGAAGACGAAGTGTTGCATATCCATTCTCTTTAGCCATCAACTGAGCCGATGCACCGGCAGTTCTAGCCATCTGGCCGCCCTTGCCTGCATAGAGCTCAACGTTGTGTACCAGAGTACCTACCGGAATCTCGGAAAGAGGAAGGCAATTGCCGACGCGGATTTCCGCCTTCGGTCCGTTCATAACCTTCATGCCGTCGGTCAGGCCCTGAGGAGCCAGAATGTAGCTCTTCTCACCGTCTGCATAGCAGATCAGTGCAATGTTGGCCGTACGGTTCGGATCATACTCAATGCCGATAACAGTTGCCGGAACATCATCCTTCAGTCTCCGGAAATCAACGTTTCTGTATTTCTGTCTGTTGCCGCCGCCTCTGTGACGAACAGTGATCTTACCCTGGTTGTTTCTGCCGGCATTTTTACGCTTGGAAACGATCAGACTCTTCTCGGGAGTAGTCTTGGTCACTTCTGCGAAATCGGAGCCGGACATGTTACGTCTGGACGGGGTATAAGCGGTATACTTTCTAATTCCCATTTGATAACTCCTTCTTTCTTATTAACTGCACCGCGCCCGAAGCAATGCACGCCTGGGATGGCCTATCTGCTCCGGGACTTTTCCGGATTCCGGATTAAAGTCCGGCGTAAAGCTCGATGTCCTTACTGTCCTCTGTCAGGAAAACAACGGCCTTTTTGCCCTTTGCTGTTTTTCCAACAGTCATTCCTCTTCTCTTGGTCTTGGCTCTGCAGGTAATGGTGTTAACCTTTGCAACCTTTGTACCCTCGAAAAGCTTCTCTACTGCATCCTTAATCTGGATCTTATTTGCATCCGGATGTACGTAGAATGTGTACTTCTTCTCAGCTGTGAGGTTCATGCTCTTCTCAGTAAGAACCGGCTTTAAGATGACATCATAATATCCAAGTGCTGCCATTATGCGTACACCTCCTCAATCTTAGCAACCGCATCCTTTGTAAGGATAACAGTCTGTGCATTCATCAGATCGTAAACATTGATGGTGTTTACGGTAGAGGTCTTAGCATCCGGTACATTGCCGGAAGCGCGGAGAACGTTTGCATCATCTGCTGCAAGAACAACCAGAGACTTGCCGGCTGCCTTGAGATTCTCCATAACCTTTACGAAATTCTTTGTCTTAGGCTCCTCAAAGCTGATCTCGTCAACAACAATCAGCTTGCCGCCAGCCAGACGATCCGACAGAGCAGACTTCAGAGCAGTTCTCTTCTCCTTCTTATTAAGCTTGAAGGAATAATCACGCGGTACCGGAGCAAATACAACGCCGCCATGTCTCCACTGAGGAGAGCGCGTAGAACCCTGTCTTGCATGACCGGTTCCCTTCTGTCTCCAGGGCTTAGCAGTGCTGCCGGAAACCTCAGAACGAGTCTTTGCCTTCTGTGTTCCCTGGCGGTTGTTCGCCAGCTGCTGAACAACTGCGAGGTGAAGCAGGTTCTCATTGGGCTCAATGCCAAAAATTGCATCGGAAAGATCGATCTTGCCGACCTCTTTTCCTTCCATATTGAAAACTGATACGTTAGCCATTTTTAAATGGTCCTCCTTTCATCCGGGCAGCTGTTATACTTCTACCTTTGTTGTGTCCTTGATCGTGACCAGGCCCTTCTTAGGTCCGGGAACTGCACCCTTTACAAGGATGATGTTCTTCTCAGGATCAACCTTAACAATCTCAAGGTTTCTGACAGTCACCTGAACGCTTCCCACATGACCAGGCATTACCTTGCCAGGGAATACGCGGCTAGGCGTAGAAGAAGTACCGTTAGAACCTGCATGGCGGTGGAACTTGGAGCCATGTCCCATGGGTCCTCTGTGCTGGCCCTTCTGAATTGCAGAACGGAAGCCCTTTCCTTTGCTGATGGCGGTTACGTCGATGTGATCGCCCTCTGCAAAGATGTCAGCCTTAATCTCGGCGCCAAGCGTATACTCGGCAGCGTTCTCAAGACGGAACTCACGAACGAACTTCTTGCTGGATACACCAGCCTTCTCGAAGTGGCCCTTCTGTGCCTTGTTCACGCCGTGGCGATGGGCAACTTCTACCTTTCCGCTCTTGTCAACATTCTTGGCACGATCTACAGCATCTACATAACCAACCTGAACTGCTTCATAGCCGTCATTCTCTGCTGTCTTGATCTGGGTTACCACGTTCGGGCCTGCCTCCAGAACCGTTACAGGAACCAGTGTGCCGTCCTCTGCGAAGATCTGTGTCATACCAATCTTCGTTGCAAGAATTGCTTTTTTCATATCTCTTACCTCTTTCTGCCGCATTGCGGCGTTGTAACACCAGTCGGTGTTAATCCCTACAGCGGACATCGGCATAGATGGAAGGTGTGACTTCCGTTTCATAATCGGACATGGTCTGCTGTCTGACCTGCGGTGACCTGAACCGCCGTCCCTTATGTCTGTACTGCTCTCTTTCCTGCAGTTCACAGGTTCTGCGTAAAAGAGGATGTCATACTAAGTAGAGGTTATTGTTACGCCTAGACGCAAAGCCTTTGCCATGCACCCATTACAGCGCAACCTGCATTTTCATCGGGTTTCCCCGGCCGTCTCTCCGGCTGTCAGTGTCCTTAACCCTTTCGAGTTACTTTGTCACCATCTTGACGTTGATATAAACGCCAGCAGGCATTTCCAGACGCTGAAGAGCATCTACCGTCTTCTGCGTAGGAGCGATAACGTCGATCAGTCTCTTATGAGTTCTCTGCTCGAACTGCTCGCGGCTGTCCTTGTACTTGTGAACAGCACGAAGGATGGTAACCACTTCCTTCTTGGTAGGAAGCGGAACCGGTCCGCTCACCTGTGAGCCGCTCTTCTTTACCGTTTCAATGATCTTGCGGGCAGAAGCATCGATAAGCTCATGATCATATGCCTTCAATGTGATTCTCATTACCTGATTTGCCATAAAAAAAGTCGCCTCCTTATTCGCACTTTTTATGAAGTACGACAAGCGGTGACTGTACACATTCCCGTGCGTGTCCTGTCCTTTTCAAAAGAAAATCAACGGCAAAACCGTTGACAGAACGCTTATCACGTCGTTTCTGCTCTGGGCAGACGGTTCTTCGGTACAGTGACTTGTCGTCAGATTCTTGGGCGTGTCCGCCAGGTCGCGCAGACGCCCCAGACATTCGCTCCACGGAGTAACCCAGACCAGTTCCTTTTCTCTCGAACCGAAATCAAAAGAACCTGAGCCTGACAATCTCTCGCTTCATCGCTATCATGTCACAGCGAGATTCATTGTACACGAAGACTATTTTTATTGCAAGTTTTATTTTCTGCTTTTTTTACAAAGATCTATGGCGGATTTTGTGCAAAAAGTAACCCACGGACAAGATAAACTCTCACCCGTGGGTTGCTCGATGTACTAGTACATCGTTTGCAAAACAACTGGCCTAATAACGCAGAACTTAATCGATGTACTAGCTACAGCCTCTGTACTTCTTCATAACATTTTATAATCTCCGCTTCCGGCTTCGGCGAGATAAGGGATACGATCACGTTCACCAGAATAGCTGCAAGAAAGGCCGGCAGCAGCTCGTAAATCCCCCAGATGCCGCCGATGGGACGAACAGCAAATTTCCAGACAAAAACCATGATACCGCCGGTCAGCATCCCAGCCAACGCGCCGTATCGGTTGGACCTCTTCCAGAACAGTGCCAGAAGGACCACCGGCCCGAAAGAAGCTCCGAATCCCGCCCAGGCAAAGCTGACAATTCCAAATACCGAGCTGTCCGGATCCCAGGCAAGGAAAATACCAATTACAGCAATCGCTATCAGACTGATTCTGGACAAAAGAAGCGACTGTTCCTTCTTAATATTAAGATGAAATACCTTTACCAGAATATCATTGCTGACCGATGAGGAGGCTGCCAGAAGCTGTGAATCCGCCGTCGACATCGTGCTGGCAAGTATCCCCGATAAAACCACTCCGGCTACCAGCGCCGCCGCAATGCCGTGTCTGGACAAAAGATCCGCAATGCGCACAATAATGGTTTCCGATGCCGAGCCAGCCAGCACCTCAATTTTCCCCTCGCGCGTCATGCCAAGGCCAACCATTCCGATCAGAACCGCGACCGCCATAGAGATAACAACCCAGACAGACGCAACCCGCCGCGACAATTTTAATTTTTCTACATCCTCAATCGCCATAAAGCGAAGCAGAATATGCGGCATTCCAAAATATCCAAGCCCCCACGCCAGCGTAGAACAGATGGTGAGAAAACCATACGACGTCGCTCCACCCGTTGTCGGATCATAGGACTGTGTTAGCGACAGATACCCCGGCAGTGACCTCGCATTATCAAAAACAGCAGCAATACCGCCGGCCTGTGTAAAACCGAAAATCAATATCGCAGCCAGTGCCGCAGTCATAATAATACTCTGGATGAAATCCGTCATCGATGCCGCCAGAAATCCCCCCATCGCCGTATAGAAAATAATAACGATTGCACTGACAATCATTGCCGCATGGTAGTCTACACCGAACAGGGAACGAAACAGTTTACCGCATGCCGCAAAGCCAGATGCCGTATACGGTACAAAGAAAACAATAATCCAGATAGCAGCCAGGAACGCGAGAATGTGCTTCTCATCCCCCCAGCGATCCGAAAAAAATTCCGGAAGCGTAATGGATCCGGTATGTCCGGTATAGCTGCGAAGGCGTTTTGCAACAATAAGCCAGTTCAGATAGGTTCCCACAGCAAGGCCAATCACTGTCCATCCAACATCCGCCGTACCGGAGAGATATGCAAGTCCCGGAAGTCCCATCAGAAGATAGCTGGACATGTCCGAGGCTTCCGCACTCATCGCAGTAACCAAAGGTCCCAGCTGTCGCCCGCCCAGGTAAAAATCGCCCATTGTTTCATTTTTTTCCGAAAGCTTAATGCCGACACCAACCATAGCGAACAAATAAGCCGCCATTGTTGCCAGCATTGTAATCTGTGATGCTGTCATAATTCCTCCCTCATCGCGATTCACAAAAGCCACAATTCCCGCAGCACCTATCATCACTGCAGATGCACTTCAATTTTATAACTATTTTATTGTATACAAGAATACATGGACTTCATTGTACGGGATCCCTTTCCTCCCGTCAATCCGGTATGGTAGACTAAGGGGATGCTGATTTAATCGTAACTATTCAGAAACGGAGCAGAATCATGTGGCTTGCAGATCAATGGCAGGATTATGAAGTATTGGACACCTCTCGCGGAGAGAAGCTGGAGCGCTGGGGGGAATTTCGACTGATACGACCTGACCCTCAGGTTATCTGGGACAGTCCGCGCGGCGGAGAATGGAAGAACCCCAATGCGCATTACCATCGCAGCAAAAGCGGCGGCGGCAGCTGGGAATTTTTCTCACTCCCTCAGGAATGGATGATCTCTTATTCCGGAGCCGGAAGTACGCGGCACTTTATGCTAAAGCCCTTCAGCTTCAAGCACACCGGTCTTTTCCCGGAACAGGCTGTCAACTGGGACTGGTTCACGCCTTTAATCCGCAGCCGCGTTGATGGCGGGGAGGATGTGCGCGTTCTTAATCTGTTTGCCTATACCGGCGGAGCAACGCTTGCCGCCGCTGCAGCCGGAGCCAGCGTTACGCACGTAGACGCCTCAAAAGGCATGGTCACATGGGCTAAGGAGAATGCACAGCTCTCCGGTCTTGGTGAAGCTCCCATTCGTTGGCTCGTAGACGATTGCGTCAAATTCGTGGAACGCGAGATTCGTCGAGGCAGCCGGTACGATGCAATCAT
The DNA here is from genome assembly GCA_963629395.1 of Paludibacteraceae bacterium. Lineage (GTDB taxonomy): Bacteria > Bacillota > Clostridia > Lachnospirales > Lachnospiraceae > CAG-791. The sequence continues at coordinate 34,954 of CAVGIV010000009.1, forward strand.
CATGGATCCCCCCTCCTACGGAAGAGGCCCCAAGGGCGAAATCTGGAAAATGGAGGAAAGCATCTATCCTTTTCTCCTTTTGTGCCGCAAGCTGATCTCCGACCGGCCCCTTTTTATACTGTTGAATTCCTATACAACCGGACTCCAACCAGCTGTTCTCTCCTACATGCTGCACACAGCATTTGCAGAAAATCTTGGCGGAGTGGTTACTGCAGATGAAGTCGGTCTGCCTGTTTCGAAAAACGGACTCACACTTCCCTGCGGCGCATCCGGCCGCTGGACCGCGTAATCAAACAGCTTCCTGCAAAATAATTGACCGCCCGCGTACGCTCCCTCTTCATCAGAAAGAGCGCACACAGGCGGCCGTTTTTATGTTGATCCTTCCGTTCCTTCTGCGTTCTCAGAAGTGTCTTCTCCCGATCGCATTGCATCATCTATAAGACGTAGGAGCTCCAGAGCGCTTCGAAAATACATCTTCTTGTTCTCCTCTGCCCAAACCACCTGTCCCTGCCAGGTTGCATTCTGCCGATACTTAACCTGTACGATAAAAGTCCCTTCTTCGCCTTTTTTATCCTCAAGATTACTCATAAATTCCTCTCTTACCGGGCGCTTTCCATAGTCATCCGAAATCATCTCCCGTTTGCGAAACGAACGCTGCACCGTTGACCGCTGAGGAAAATCCATGCGATCCAGGTAAAATTCCACGCAGCGGAGTGCATCCAGCATTCCCCGGAACCGAACCGGCTCTTCGTGGTATTGGTCATATACCTTTCCATTATAGTCAGCATCCGTCCGTTCGTCGATGCAAAGCGCAACCAGATTTGGAGCAAACATTCCCATCGTCGTTTTACCCATCACATTTCCCATTCCAACCGTTTCGTACTAGTCATTCGGTATAATCTGTGTCAGATCCGCCAGCGAAACATTGCTGTAACGAGCCTCCGCCCGCGTAGCCACCTTGCTGCGAAGGTCATCGTCAATTCGTCCCGCTACTACATCGCACCCTTCTTTGCTGCTGCCTACCAGCAGCACCAGATACTGCGAGGCGCTGTATTTGGTAAAAATATCTCCGCGCCGAAGACTCCTGGAAATGCATCCTCGGAATGTTTCCGAATACTCCTCGAGTTTATCTTTGTTCCGGATGGGCTTTCCGGCATAATCCACCAGTGTGCAGAGCAAAAGAAATACCGAATTTCCCATTCGCTCCATATTGCGTTCCAGAACATGATAGGTATCTATGAAGCTAGGGTAATTGCAATAGTACGCACCGCTGACGGGATCCTCCTGAAGTGAGGTCTGTATTTCATGAATATGGCCGGTCGGCGACATAAACTTCTGGGACATTTTCTGATACATTTCCAGAAGCTTTTCTGACGGAGGAATCCCCATTTCATCCGCGTACCGTTTTACCGTTCTGTCATACAGCTGCAGTGCTTCAGTATAGCTCCCTCTGCCAATCAAAGCCTCTATCTGAGCCGCCTGCCAATCATTATCCGGATAGATCTGAGCCGCCTTCTCATAGATCAGATACATTTCATCGTAGTCCATGCGGCTTTTTGCTTTTTCTCCGAGATAGCGCACCGTCTCCGAAAACGCATTGCCAAGACGGACAGATTCCGTAATCACAAACGACAGCGTCTCCTCTTCCGGAAGCAACACTCCCTGGTATAAAGAAAATGCACGGCGATACGCTTCTTCCTTCTGTGATTCCTGATCTGCATTTCTGGCCTCTTTAACAGCCTCGCAGAATTCATGTACATCGAGTCTTAGCATAATCCCCGGGTCAGGAAAGTACATTCTGCCGATCTTGGTGATGTAATCCTTTCGAGGAAGTCCTGCCGCGACCATCTGCTTGCGCATCTGAAACAGAAGATTATTGAAGCTGTTATTCGGATTGGATAATTCTTCATCCCCGTATAACGCTTCCAAAATCTGCTGCTTAGAGACACCCTTGTCCATATTGAGCCAGACAACCTGAAGAAGCTGTATAAACTTCGCTGTCGAATTACGTCCGGGTACCACCTTTTGACCATCACAATATATGGAAAATGCACCCAGCATTTGAACCGACATTTCCATCATATTCTCCGACACAGCTCATCCCTCTTTCTAATGTTATCTGATAATGTCACTTCAATTATATATGATCTGATGCATCCGTGACAATCCGTTTCTTATCTTCTCTGCCTTTCCCAAAAAGAAAAGGGAACACTCTCCCTATGGCACGCTCCGCCACAAGGCAAAGTATAATCACAGTCACTGCACAAAATCCATCAAATACAATCAAGCCTGCAAGCTTTACAGACGGATTCACATCAAGTTTATCTACTCTATCTGAAAGATTAACATTAAGTACTGTCAGCAGCACCCTCTCCGTCATAATGGCAAACTTGTGCATTGCAAGAATCGCCAGGGTTCGTTGTCCCATATAAACAAGCATCTGACTAATTTTTTTCAATCCTCCGCGTGTAAACATTATCGCAAGAAGCAGGATTGCAGTGATGCCCAGCACTGCCTCCGGATAAAAAAGCCACGGCTGAGTGAAACGATCCGCCCGAAAGTCTGCATCTGAGACACCCAGTAAAAGGCACCAGAGCAGGACCGTGCAGCCCCCGACCAGTAATCCTGTTGCTTTATGACTCAGGCAAAAACAGCTTTTACATTGCTGTATTCTCACCCTAACAAATCGTCCCAGTCCGAAAAAGGGTAAAACACAAAGCGAGGTTTCCAGCTCCCACGGCAGGCACAGCTGAATTTCATGGACATTGGAATAGAAGAACCATACTGCAGATCCCCCGCAGACAGCTGCAATCAAAAAATATACTTTGCAGCAATTTCTCGCATCACGGGATTCACGCATAAATAATACATACCAGAAGAGTTCTGTAACCGACAGGCAGGTCAGAAACCATAAAGGACGGTTCCATTCCATGTATCCGCTTCCGGAGTTTCCATACAGCATGCCTGCAAGGTTTTCAGCAAGCGCAAAATGGCTTCGATCCGATCCAAGCGTGCGAACTGCAGCTGCTCCGAAAATTCGATAGATGACAATACTGATAACAGACCAACAGATGTACGGCAAAATGATACCGCGAAAAAGTCCTTTTAGAAATTTATTAAAAGGACGGCGGTCAAAATGCAGAAATGCATCCTCCTTCCAGCAAAAGGTCATTCCGGAGAGAAGAAAGAAAACAGCTACACCGGTAAACATGGAAAAATGAAGAAGAATGCGGTCTGCTCCGTTTTTATCTGCACAATGTCCGCATACAATTAAAAAAATAGCAATGCCTTTCGCTGCGTCAATCCATGCTGCGCGTTTTGATGTTGGCTTCATATTGAATTCCCTTCATGTCCATCAGTATAGTTCTCCGCTCACTTCTCAGTCGCTTCGCTCCTGCGAAGTCGCGGGCATTCGGCGCACTCCTTTTCCCCGTTCTCCGCTCACCGTGCACCTGCTCTGCAGCTGCACGGTCGCGGGCATTCGGCGCACTCCTTTTCCCCGTTCTCCGCTCACCGTGCACCTGCTCTGCAGCTGCACGGTCGCGGGCATTCGTTGAATGCCCGCCAGCGCATAAAAAGACAGCCGCATGCAAGCAAGCTTGCAGCGGCTGTCCTTTATGCGCTGTGAGCGCAGAACTCATTGCTTTCGCGCAGATTATTCAACGATGGAAACAACACGTCCGGATCCAACGGTACGGCCACCCTCACGAATAGCGAAGGTAAGTCCCTCTTCCATTGCTACCGGGTGAATCAGCTCGATGCTCATCTCAACGTGATCGCCAGGCATGCACATCTCAGTTCCTTCCGGAAGAGAGATAACACCGGTAACGTCAGTTGTTCTGAAATAGAACTGAGGACGATAGTTGTTGAAGAAAGGAGTATGACGGCCACCCTCGTCCTTGGTCAGAACGTAAACCTGAGCGGTGAACTTCTTGTGGCAGGTTACAGTGCCAGGCTTAGCAACAACCTGTCCTCTCTCGATTGCAGTACGATCGATACCACGAAGCAGAACGCCGATGTTGTCACCAGCCTCAGCATAATCCATGGTCTTACGGAACATCTCGATACCAGTTGCAACAGAGGTCTGAGTCTCTTCCTTGATACCAACGATTTCAACAGGATCGTTGAGCTTGAGCATACCACGCTCTACACGGCCGGTAGCAACGGTACCACGACCAGAGATGGTGAATACGTCCTCGATAGGCATAAGGAACGGCTTATCGTTATCACGAACCGGATCCGGGATATAAGTATCAACGGTATCCATAAGCTCCATGATCTTGTCGCCCCACTCACCCTTAGGATCCTCAAGAGCCTTCAGAGCAGAACCCTGAATGATCGGAGTGTCATCTCCAGGGAAGCCGTACTGGTCAAGCAGCTCACGGATATCCATCTCAGTCAGCTCGATCAGCTCCGGATCATCCATCATGTCGCACTTGTTAAGGAAAACAACGATCTTCGGAACGCCTACCTGCTTAGCAAGCAGAACGTGCTCACGTGTCTGAGCCATAACACCATCGGTTGCAGCTACAACCAGGATAGCGCCATCCATCTGTGCAGCGCCGGTGATCATGTTCTTTACATAGTCAGCGTGCCCAGGGCAGTCAACGTGTGCATAGTGTCTCTTCTCAGTCTCATACTCGATGTGAGCAGAGTTGATGGTGATACCACGCTCTCTCTCTTCCGGAGCAGAGTCGATCTGATCAAACGGAACTGCAGGATCAACGCCAAGTCTCTCAGCGAGAACAGCGGTGATAGCAGCCGTCAGAGTGGTCTTACCATGGTCAACGTGACCGATTGTGCCGACGTTTACGTGCGGCTTTGTTTTGTCAAAATGTGCCTTTGCCATTTCTTATTTCCTCCTTGGAAAATAATCATGATGTGTTCGCCAGTGACCTTAGACATTCACTGCCGATTTTCGGTCACTGATGAACATTATAACCAATGCAAATATCTAACGCAAGAAGTATTCGGCTTATGCCTTCTCCTTGTTTGCCTCGTTCAGAACCTTCTCAGCGATGTTCTTCGGTACAGGCTCGTACTTCTCAAAGAACATGGAGTAGTTGCCGCGGCCCTGCGTCATAGAACGAAGATCCGTTGCATAGCCGAACATCTGTGCCAGCGGAACAAAGCCGTTCACCTGCTTGCCGCCGCCGATGTCCTCCATACCGGTAACACGTCCGCGTCTGGAGTTGATGTCGCCGATAACGTCGCCCATGTACTCTTCCGGCATGGTGACCTCAACCTTCATGACAGGCTCCAGAAGAACAGGCTCAGACTTCTTCATGGCTTCTTTGAAGCACATGGAACCTGCGATATGGAACGCCATCTCGGAAGAGTCGACCTCATGGTAGGATCCGTCGTAAACCGTAGCATGTACGCCTACAACCGGGAATCCGCCAAGGTTTCCTGCCTTCATAGCCTCTTCGATACCATCACCGACAGCCGGGATGTACTCCTTCGGAATGTTACCGCCGACAACTGCGTTGTCGAACTTGTAAACTTCCTCGCCGTTCGGATCCATAGGCTCGAACTTAACCTTACAATGTCCGTACTGACCACGTCCGCCGGACTGCTTGGCATACTTGTACTCCTGATCCACAGCCTTGGTAAAGGACTCCTTGTATGCCACCTGAGGAGCACCTACATTCGCCTCAACGTGGAACTCACGAAGCAGACGGTCAACAATGATCTCCAGGTGAAGCTCACCCATGCCGGCGATGATTGTCTGACCAGTCTCAGTATTGGTGTGTGCCTGGAAGGTCGGATCCTCTTCAGAAAGCTTCTGAAGCGCATCTGTCAGCTTGTCCTGACCAGCCTTGGTCTTCGGCTCAATTGCAAGCTCGATAACCGGATCCGGGAATTCCATGGACTCCAGGATAACCGGAGCGCTCTCTGCGCAGAGGGTATCACCGGTTGTTGTAACCTTCAGACCTACTGCAGCAGCGATATCGCCGGAGTATACCTCATCCAGCTCGGATCTCTTGTTGGCATGCATCTGAAGGATTCGGCCGACACGTTCCTTTTTATCCTTTGTGGAATTCAGAACGTAAGAACCGGATTTGCAGGTACCGGAGTACACACGCATGAATGCAAGCTTACCAACGAAAGGATCGGAAATAATCTTGAATGCCAGAGCGGAAAACGGCTCGTCATCCGAAGAGTGTCTCTCGATCTCATTGCCGTCAAGGTCCGTTCCCTTAATAGCCGGAATATCCAGCGGCGAGGGCATGAACTCAATGACAGCGTCCAGGCACTTCTGCACGCCCTTGTTCTTGTATGCAGATCCGCAGCAAACCGGAACTGCCTGGCAGGTGCAGGTCGCCTTGCGAAGAACCTTCTTCAATGCATCCTGAGACGGCTCCTCGCCCTCAAGATACTGTTCCATCAGATCATCATCCAGAGAGCAGATCTGCTCGATCAGCTGATCGTGGTACATCTGCGCCTCATCCTGCATATCCTCAGGAATGGTCGTGATCTCGATGTCGGTTCCGTCATCGTTCTTGTACAGATATGCTTCCATCTCGAACAGGTCGATCAGTCCGATGTAAGAATCCTCCTTACCGATCGGGATGTTGATCATCACCGGGTTCTTGCCCAGTCTGTTCTTGATCTGATCAACGCAGGCATAGTAGTCTGCGCCGATGACATCCATCTTGTTGACGAATGCCATACGCGGTACGTTGTAGGTATCAGCCTGACGCCATACGTTCTCAGATTGAGGCTCAACGCCACCCTTTGCAGAGAATACACCGATTGCACCGTCCAGAACACGAAGGGAACGCTCAACCTCTACGGTAAAGTCTACGTGTCCAGGGGTATCAATGATGTTGATGCGGTGCTCAAGAGCGCCCGCCTTCTTCTTGTGGTGATCCTCTTCCGTCCAATGGCAGGTTGTTGCCGCGGACGTGATGGTGATTCCACGCTCCTGCTCCTGCTCCATGTAGTCCATGGTTGCAGTACCATCGTGGGTCTCACCAATCTTATAGTTAACACCGGTATAAAACAGGATACGCTCGGTCAGAGTCGTCTTACCTGCATCGATATGAGCCATGATACCGATGTTCCTGGTTCTCTCCAGGGGATACTGTCTCTTTTCTGCCACAGGTATTTCCTCCTAGCAAACCCCGCAGGCCTCTTTATGAGGCCATCTGACTTCTGCTGAAATCTCTGCGGGAATCAATGCTCTGCAGATTCTCTCTACGATCAGAATTTGTAGTGAGAGAATGCTCTGTTCGCATCTGCCATCTTGTGCATGTCTTCCTTACGCTTTACGGAAGCGCCCGTGTTGTTGTACGCATCAAGGATCTCGCCTGCAAGCTTATCCTCCATGTTCTTCTCACCTCTCTTGCGGGAGAACATGGTGATCCAGCGCAGTGCCAGAGCCTGTCTACGCTCAGGTCTTACCTCGATCGGTACCTGATAGGTAGCACCGCCGATACGTCTTGCCTTAACCTCAAGAGCAGGCATAACGTTGTTCATTGCACCCTCGAAAACCTCAAGTGCAGGCTTGCCAGCCTTCTCTTCAATCTTAGCAAAAGCTCCGTATACAATCTTCTGGGCAACGCCCTTCTTGCCGTCCAGCATGATGCTGTTCACAAGTTTGGTCACGACCTTGCTGTTGTATAAGGGGTCTGCTAATACATCTCTCTTCTGTACATGTCCTTTACGCGGCATGATACTTCCCTCCTTATCAATTTGTGTCAGGCAGCTAAATCCATCGAATTACCTGCCGCCCTCCAGTGGATAAATCATCGGTACTCACTAATTTGATGTGTCCATGCTGGCGATCCAATTCCAGTCAGCCGTCCGGTCTGCATCTCTTCTGCTGTGAAGATTCGCAAAGGACCGCGAAGGATTTCCGTACAGAAATCTATCGAAACCAGATTCCAACATTCCCATACACTTAGAAAGTATTATTTTGCAGCTTTCGGTCTCTTTGCACCATACTTGGAGCGAGCCTGCTTGCGGTTTGCAACTCCGGCAGTATCGAGAGTACCACGAATGATGTGGTATCTGGTACCAGGAAGATCCTTAACACGTCCGCCACGGATCATGACAACGGAGTGCTCCTGCAGATTGTGTCCCTCACCGGGAATATAGGAAGTTACTTCCATTCCGTTGGAAAGACGTACTCTGGCGATCTTACGAAGCGCGGAATTCGGCTTCTTCGGTGTTGCGGTCTTAACTGCAGTGCATACTCCTCTCTTCTGGGGAGCAGGCTGTGCGATCTGCTTCTTCTTGAGTGAGTTGAAGCCTACCTGCAGTGCGGGTGCCTTTGATTTCTTTGTAGAAACCTCACGTCCCTTTCTTACCAGCTGGTTAAATGTCGGCATTCTGATTACCTCCTTGTTAGATTTATTCCATCTGTTAACCCAGACAGAACAGCAGCAATACTCCTTGCCGTCTCCTCTGATCTGAAAACAGCAAAAGAGCGATGTGCATTTACGCACATCGCTCTAAGTTTACGCATCCCGTTTTGAAATGTCAACGGAATTCTTATAAAAACTACTCCTCTGTTCCCAGAACCAGTTCATTCTCCGGAAGCACAAGATCATCCGTGGTCTCAACTGTCTCTGTCAGATTGATGTCCTCCGTCAGTTCTGCGTCATCTGCGGTCAGCGGCTCCTCCGGGAGTACATTCTCCGACTCATCCGCCCCAAGGATATCCTGCTCCAAAAGTGCATTCTGTGCCGCCAGACGTTCATCTGTGTTCAGCTTCGTGTAACGATACCGCTTCATACCGGTACCCGCAGGAATCAGCTTACCAATAATGACATTTTCCTTCAGACCAATCAGAGGATCCACCTTGCCGCGGATTGCTGCATCAGTAAGAACCCTCGTAGTCTCCTGGAAGGAAGCTGCTGACAGGAAGGAATCCGTCGCAAGAGCAGACTTTGTAATACCCAGAATAATTCTCTCTCCGGTGGCCGGCTCCTTACCTTCCTCCTCCATCTCCTCATTGGTATCCTCAAAATCAAGGAAATCAATGAGACTTCCGGGCAGGAATGCGGTATCTCCAGGCTCTTCGATGCGGATCTTCTTGAGCATCTGACGAACAATCACCTCGATGTGCTTGTCGCAGATATCAACGCCCTGAAGGCGGTACACTCTCTGAACCTCGCGCAGGAGATAATCCTGTACTGCACGAACGCCCTTAATCTTAAGAAGATCGTGCGGATTTACAGAGCCCTCTGTCAGCTCATCGCCGGCCTCAACCACCTGATCATCCTGTACCTTGATGCGGAAGCCATACGGAATAGCGTATTCCTTGGCCTCTCCGCTCTCCTGGTTGGTAACAACAACGGAGCGCTGCTTTTTGCTGTCCTTCACCTCTACCTTGCCGTTGATGTCCGTAATAATGGCAAGACCCTTCGGCTTACGCGCCTCAAAAAGCTCCTCAACACGGGGAAGACCCTGTGTGATATCCGCACCGGCAACACCGCCGGTATGGAATGTTCTCATGGTCAGCTGTGTACCAGGCTCACCGATCGACTGTGCAGCAATGATTCCGACTGCCTCACCGACCTGAACCATCTCACCGGTTGCCATGTTGGCACCGTAGCACTTTGCGCAAATGCCAAGATGGCTGCGGCAGGTCAGGATGGTGCGAATCTTGATGCCGTCCTTCACTGGATCGATAGGATCTCCGTTCTTGCCGACGCCGTGCTTCATGATGGCTTCTGCACGGCTGGGTGTGATCATGTGGTTTTTCTTGACCAGTACATTTCCGTCCGCATCCTTGATATCCTCGCAGGATACACGGCCCGTAATACGATCCTTCAGTCCCTCAATGTTCTCCTTGCCGTCCATGAAGGCCTTCACCTCCATGCCGGGGATTACATCCTTTCCTTCCGAGCAATCGATCTCACGGATGATCAGCTCCTGAGAAACGTCAACCATTCGGCGTGTCAGATAACCAGAGTCTGCTGTACGAAGCGCAATATCCGACAGACCCTTCCGGGCGCCGTGTGCCGACATGAAGTACTCCAGAACGTCCAGACCTTCGCGGAAGTTGGACTTGATGGGCAGCTCGATGGTACGTCCGGTTGTGTCCGCCATCAGTCCGCGCATACCGGCCAGCTGCTTGATCTGCTGATTGGAACCGCGGGCACCGGAATCTGCCATCATGTAAATATTGTTGTAATTATCCAGTGACTGAAGCAGTGCATCCGTCAGACGATTATCAATCTTTGTCCAGGTCTCCACCACTGCACGATAACGCTCTTCCTCTGTCAGAAGTCCGCGGCGATAGTTCTTGGAAATCTGGTCAACCGTCTTCTGTGCTTCTTCCAGAAGCTCCTTCTTTTCCTTCGGAACCGTGATGTCCGCGATGGAAATGGTAAGGCATGCAATCGTGGACCACTTGTAGCCCATTGCCTTAATCAGATCCAGGACCTCTGCGCACTTGAATGTTCCGTGCTTGTCAATGATCTTCTGAAGAATCTTTTTAAGATCCTTCTTCTTGACCATAAAGTCAACCTCAGGGAGGAGGAAATTCTCCGGCTTGGAGCGATCCACAAAGCCAAGATCCTGCGGGAGGATTTCATTGAACATCAGTCGTCCGAGGGTTGTCTTCACCGTTCCGCTCACAACATTTCCATCTGCATCCTTCTTGGAAACACGAACGTTAATGATCGTGTGAAGCGTGATGTAATGATTCTCATAGGCGAGAATTGCCTCATTCATCGAGGAGAAGCTCATGCCCTCACCGATGTCTCCGGGTCTCTCCTGCGTAATATAGTAGATACCCAGAATCATATCCTGCGAAGGAACCGCTACCGGACCTCCGTCAGACGGCTTCAAAAGGTTGTTCGGGGACAGCAGAAGGAACCGGCACTCCGCCTGCGCTTCCACTGAAAGCGGCAGGTGAATAGCCATCTGGTCACCGTCGAAGTCCGCATTAAAGGCTGTGCAGACCAGCGGATGAAGCTTAATTGCCTTGCCTTCTACAAGGATCGGCTCGAAGGCCTGAATTCCCAGACGGTGCAGCGTAGGTGCACGGTTCAGCATAACCGGGTGCGCCTTGATCACATCCCCAAGGATATCCCAAACCTGGGGATTTACACGCTCTACCAGCTTCTTGGCATTCTTGATGTTCTGAGAAATGCCGCGTTTCTCCAGCTCCTTCATAACGAAAGGCTTGAACAGCTCCAGTGCCATTTCCTTCGGCACGCCGCACTGGTAAATTTTCATTTCCGGTCCGACGACGATAACGGAACGTCCGGAATAGTCGACACGCTTGCCCAGAAGGTTCTGACGGAAACGTCCGCTCTTGCCCTTCAGCATATCCGAAAGGGACTTCAGTGCACGATTTCCAGGTCCGGTTACTGCACGGCCGCGTCTTCCGTTGTCAATCAGCGCATCTACTGCTTCCTGCAGCATTCTCTTCTCGTTGCGGACAATGATGTCCGGAGCGCCCAGCTCAAGAAGTCTCTTCAGACGATTATTGCGGTTGATGATGCGGCGATACAGATCATTCAGATCCGATGTCGCAAAGCGGCCGCCGTCCAGCTGAACCATCGGACGAAGATCCGGAGGAATAACCGGAATGCAGTCCAGAACCATCCAGGACGGCTGATTGCCGCTCTCACGGAAGGACTCCACAACCTCAAGCCGCTTGATCACGCGGGCTCTCTTCTGTCCGGTAGCCTCTTTCATCTGCTCCGACAGATCCTGATACTCCTGTTCAATGTCCACAGCAAGCAAGAGCTCCTTGATCGCCTCGGCGCCCATGCCGGCGCGGAACTTTCCGCCCCACTGCTCCTTGGCATCCTGGTATTCGCGCTCGGTCAGAACCTGCTTGTACTCAAGGTCAGTCGTACCTTTATCAAGGACAATATAGTTGGCAAAATAAAGAACCTTTTCCAGAACCTTCGGGCTCATATCCAGAATCAGTCCCATCCGGGACGGGATACCCTTAAAGTACCAGATATGAGAAACCGGTGCCGCCAGCTCAATATGCCCCATTCTCTCACGGCGCACAGAGGACTTGGTAACCTCAACACCGCAGCGGTCGCAGACCACGCCCTTGTAGCGGATCTTTTTATACTTGCCGCACTTGCATTCCCAGTCCTTTGTCGGTCCGAAGATCTTCTCACAGAAAAGGCCATCCTTTTCCGGCTTCAGTGTTCTGTAATTGATGGTCTCCGGCTTTGTTACCTCACCAAAGGACCATTCCCGGATGCGTTCCGGAGAGGCAAGGCGGATTCGCATTGCATCAAACGTTACAGGCTGATAATTCTGCTGTTTCGTAGTAGGCATCTATCATCACTCCTCTGCATCACTGAAATCATCGTCATCAGCATCATTCAGGTCCGCCATCACAGCGTCCTCTTCCGGCTCAGCTTCCTGAAGCTCACCCTCTGCGTTAAACTCCTGCAGGGACATGCCTCCCTTTGCCAGAGAATCCCGATCCGTATCACCGGAATCCTTAAAATTGTTGGCCATTGCAAACTTATAAATCGAGGACTCACCGTAATCGATGTCTTCCTTGATCTCCGCCTCGGTTCCATCTTCTCTGAGAACCTGAACATCCAGCCCAAGGGCCTGCAGCTCCTTCAAAAGCACCTTGAAGGATTCCGGAATTCCTGCCTCCGGGATGTTCTCGCCCTTGATGATAGCCTCGTACGTCTTCACACGTCCAACGACATCATCCGACTTCACGGTCAGAATCTCCTGCAGAGTGTATGCAGCGCCGTATGCCTCCAGTGCCCAAACTTCCATTTCTCCGAAACGCTGTCCGCCGAACTGTGCCTTTCCGCCGAGAGGCTGCTGCGTGACAAGAGAGTAAGGGCCGGTTGAACGGGCATGGATCTTATCGTCTACCAGATGGTGCAGCTTCATGTAGTGCATGAAGCCAATGGATGTCGGGTTGTCAAATTTCTCACCGGTACGTCCGTCGCGTAGCTGTACCTTTCCGTCCGGAGTGATCGGAACGCCCTTCCACTCTTCGCGGTGATCCAGGTGGTCATGCAGGTACTGCAGCACCTCCGGCTCCAGCTGATCCTTATACTCTGCCTCGAACTCTTCCCAGCTGTAGTTAACATACTTGTTCGCCATCTCCAGCTGCTTGGTGATATCGTCATGGCTCGCGCCGTCGAAGTTCGGTGTCGTCACATTAAAGCCAAGAACCTTGGAGGCCAGTGACAAATGAAGCTCCAGAACCTGACCAATGTTCATTCGAGACGGCACGCCCAGAGGATTCAGTACAATGTCAAGCGGACGTCCGTTCGGCAGATACGGCATATCCTCTACGGGAAGAATGCGGGAAACGACACCCTTATTTCCGTGACGACCTGCCATCTTATCGCCGACCGAGATCTTTCTCTTCTGGGCGATGTAAATGCGAACCGCCTTGTTAACGCCCGGTGCCAGCTCATCCCCGTTTTCTCTTGTAAATACCTTGGTGTCCACAATGATACCGTATTCACCATGCGGCACCTTCAGAGATGTATCGCGAACCTCTCTTGCCTTCTCACCGAAAATAGCGCGAAGAAGTCTCTCCTCTGCCGTCAGCTCCGTCTCGCCCTTCGGCGTAACCTTGCCGACCAGAATATCTCCGGCACGAACCTCCGCACCAACGCGGATTACGCCGTCATCATCCAGGTCCTTAAGAGCCTCCTCACCGACGCCCGGAACATCTCTTGTGATCTCTTCCGGTCCCAGCTTGGTATCACGAGCCTCTGCCTCGTACTCCTCGATGTGAATGGAGGTATATACGTCATCCTTTACCAGTCTCTCCGACAAAAGAACGGCATCCTCGTAGTTGTAGCCTTCCCAGCACATGAATCCGATCAGCGGGTTCTTGCCCAGTGCCAGTACGCCATTCTGTGTGGATGCTCCATCCGCAAGGATTGCACCGGCCTCAAAGTGATCGCCGGTGTTCACAACCGGTCTCTGGTTATAGCAGTTCGACTGGTTGGAGCGAAGATATTTAATCAGTTCGATATCCTCTGATGTACCGTCATCATACCGAACGGAAATCTTGGTCGCATCAACAAAGGTTGCTGTACCGGCCTTCTCTGCGATCACGCAGACTCCGGAGTCCCGTGCCGCCTTCTCTTCCATGCCGGTTCCTACGACCGGTGCCTCTGTCGTAATCAGCGGCACGCCCTGGCGCTGCATGTTGGATCCCATCAGTGCACGGTTTGCGTCATCGTTCTGCAGGAACGGAACCAGTGACGTAGCAACCGAGAATACCATCCGCGGCGACACGTCCATATACTGGAATGCTGTTCTGGGATAAGAAGATGTCTCTGTACGGAAACGTCCGGATGCATAGGTGTCTACAATGTATCCGTCCTCATCCAGCACCGTGCTCGCCTGTGCCACATGGTAGTTATCCTCTTCATCCGCCGTCATATAAACAACTTCATTGGTAACGCGCGGTCCCTTCGGATCATCCTGATCGATCTTGCGGTACGGTGCCTCTACAAATCCGTACTGATTGATCTTTGCATAGGAAGCCAGAGAGTTGATAAGACCGATGTTCGGTCCCTCAGGCGTCTCAATCGGGCACATGCGTCCGTAGTGTGTGTAATGTACGTCGCGGACCTCGAATCCGGCACGATCTCTGGACAGACCGCCAGGTCCCAGTGCAGACAGACGTCTCTTGTGCGTAATTTCAGAAAGCGGGTTGTTCTGATCCATGAACTGCGACAGCTGGGAGGATCCAAAGAACTCCTTCACTGCAGCCTGCACCGGCTTGATATTGATCAGTGCCTGCGGAGAAACCTCCTCCGATGCATCGTGTGTTGTCATTCTCTCACGAACCACACGCTCCAGTCTGGACAGACCGATGCGATACTGATTCTGCAGAAGCTCTCCAACGCTCCGGATACGACGATTCCCCAGATGGTCAATGTCATCATCGGTTCCGATGCCGTACTCCAGGTGCATGTTGTAGTTGATGGAAGCCAGAATGTCCTCTTTGGTAATGTGCTTGGGGATCAGCTCCCGCACACTTCTGCGCAGTGCCTCTGCCAGTGCCTCCGGGTCCTCATTATCCTGGTACTCCAGGAGAATATCGCGAAGTGCAGGGTAGTAAACATCCTCTGTAATACCCAGCTCCGACGGCTCACAGTCAACAAAGTGTGTGATATCTACCATCAGATTGGACAGAACCTTTACGCGGTCTCTGGTCTCCGTACGCAGCCACACATACGGAATAGCAGCATTCTGAATCTCATCTGCCATTTCGCGTGTCACGGTGTCTCCGGCACTTCCGAGAACATCACCGTTTGCTTCATCAACCACGTCCTCTGCCAGAACATGTCCGGTGATGCGGTTGCGCAGCGCGAGCTTCTTATTGAACTTATAGCGTCCAACCTTTGCCAGATCATAGCGTCTCGGATCGAAGAACATGGCATTGATCAGGCTGTCTGCGCTTTCCACAGAAAGCGGTTCACCGGGGCGGATCTTTTTATACAGCTCAAGAAGACCTTCCTCATAAGAGTGAGCAGGGTCCTTCGTAAAGCTGCCCTGGAGCTTGGGCTCATCGCCGAACATCTCCAGAATTTCCTCATCCGTTCCCACTCCGAGCGCACGAATAAGCACCGTAACCGGCACCTTTCTCGTACGATCTACGCGAACATAGAAAATGTCGTTGGAGTCCGTCTCATACTCCAGCCAGGCACCGCGGTTGGGGATCACGGTACAGGTATACAGCTCCTTGCCGTATTTATCCCTGTCAATTCCGTAATAAATGCCCGGAGAACGAACCAACTGTGAAACGATAACACGCTCTGCACCGTTGATCACAAAGGTTCCGGTCTTGGTCATGAGGGGCAGATCTCCCATGAAGATCTCCTGCTCCTTCACTTCCTTCTTGTTTTCTTTGTCATATAAGCGCACCTTTGCACGCAGCGGAGCGGCGTAGGTTGCGTCTCTTTCTTTACATTTGGCGATGTTGTACTTGATCTCATCCTCGCAGAGTCTGTAGCTCACGAAGGAGAGAGAAAGATGCCCGCTGTAGTCTTCAATCGGAGAGATGTCATCGAACACCTCCTGAAGACCCTGATCCAGAAACCACTGGTAGGATGCCTTCTGTACCTCAATGAGGTTCGGCATCTCCAGGACTTCCTTCTGGCGGGAATAGCTCATGCGAATGCTCTTGCCGCTGCCGACGGGATGAAGCCTGATCTTGTTGCTCATTCATTTACCTCGTTCTGTCCGAAAACCGGGGTCACGCAGGAGGTCGCAGCGTCATGCAATAGAATGGAAAATAACTGCAGGCGGTCCGAGCCTTTGTGATATCACGGCATTCGTTTGCTGTGTGTACAGGTACCACCATATTGTGCCTTATCCCGCTTTCTCTTCCGGAACTTAATCCTTAAGGAGAGCAAAGGTGGGCATAATCGCAGAACATAGCGCATATATGATACGCTAGTGCAGCGCAAGCGTCAAGAGGGGAGTTTATGGGTAAGGGCCTGCGGACATGGACGGAGCGCGCCCGTCCATATTCGCAAGCCCGCTCGCCACCCCCTTGTTCTCAGATCTTCTCTTCCAGCTTGCGCACGACCTGTGCAAGGCACCCGTCTTCAAAGGGATTATTCAGTCCGGCCTCCTTCACCAGGCCGTCGAAAAAGTCAGACGCAGACAGGCGGCACAGCTTCAGATAGCTCTTCCAGGCTCCGTCAAAGTCCTGATCCATCCAGACCTTGTACTGCAGAGCGTTGGTCTGTGCAATGCAATAGTCCAGGTAATACAGCGGGCAGTCGTAAATATGATGCTGCTTCTGCCAGAAGCCTCCCTTTTCATAGTAGTCATTTCCTGTGTAATCCAGATGCGGCATGTACTGGCGCTCGAGATCTCTCCAGACGCCGTTTCTTTGCGCCGGAGTCAGTCCCGGATTCTGATAGGCGATTTCCTGGAATTCATCCACCATTGTACCGTAGGGGATAAATGCCATAGAGTCTTCAAAATGCATATCCACATAATCGGCAGCTCTTTTTCCGAACAAAAGCGGCATCCACGGCTCTGTGAAGAATTCCATAGACATCGAATGCGTTTCTGCCGTCTCCATCGTGATATCCCAATGCTCACGGATTGGATCCTCCCGCACTACAAACCACTGGAAGGCATGGCCGCATTCGTGTGTGATAACATCCGCATCCCCGCTGGTTCCGTTGAAGTTTGCAAAAATAAACGGTGCACCGTAATCCGGCAGGTAGGTCATGTAGCCGCCGGTCTTTTTGGTCTTTCTCCCGAGCACATCAAACAGCTCGTTCTCACACATAAAATCCATGAACTCTCCTGTCTCTTTGGAAAGTTCACGGTACATGGTTCTTCCTGCCTGCAGGATTTCTTCCGGCGTTCCGATGGGTGCCGGGTTTCCCTGTGGGAAATAGACTCCCTCATCAATGTACTGGAGATGATCGATTCCAAGCCTTCTGCGGCGCCGCTCATGCAGCTTTTCCGCAAAGGGAACAAAATCACGCTTTACCTGCTTGCGAAACTCCCCCATATCGCTGCGGCTGTAGCAGTTTCTCACCATTCTCGCATCGCCAAGCGGCAGGTAGTTTTCGTAGCCCATCCCTTCGCCCTGCCTGGTTCTGTTCTTCACAAGGCGATCGTAGATATCGTCCAGCTGCTCCTGATTCTCCCGGAAGAATGCAGTGTATTTTCCCCAGGCCTCCTTCCGGACATTCCGGTCGCAGGAGTGCAGATACGGATTCATAAGGGACAGGTTCAGTGTCTCTCCCTTCCAGTCAATCTGAGCCGTAGCAAGGAGCTTGTTGTACTCTGTCTGAATTGCATTTTCTTCCTGCATCAGCGGAAGGATCTCGTCACTCACGGACTTTATTCCAAGCTCAATATTGCGGAATGCCACTTTCCCGATCTTCTCTTCCAGATACGCGCGGAACGGCGATGCATAAAGCTTTTTCTGGTACGAAACGCAAAGACTGCGGAATACCGGGCTGTTCTGGTCATAATAATCCTGTTCCGCACTGTAGAAGTCATCCGTCGTGTCAATGTCATGCCGAATTTCCGCCAGTGTCATTTGTGTCATGACTGATCCGGTCAATTTATAATATTCCTGATGGACAGCCATCTGCTCCTCTCCCGAGGATGCACCTTCCAGTTTCTTTTCCAGTTCAGCAAATTTCCTCTTAACCTCATCAAAATCAACTCGCTCATACGGCATTTCTGTAAATTTCATGGGTATACGTTCCTTTCTTGTATCTGTTACTGTAAAAATCCCGGACAGCGGCTGCGCGTTAGTGCGAGCTTGCTCGCGCAG